>JBASLQ010000543.1:0-4551 GCA_049656425.1 Sedimentibacter sp. | reverse complement strand
TAATCAAAATTTATTTACTTTAATAAATCGAGATTTAGTTGATTCAGATTTTAATTTATCTAACCAGTTAATTATTCCTATTGAAGGACAATATGTAGATTCAAATAAATTTATACAGGTTGTTATTTACACAGGAGAAAATATTCTAACTAATTCAGGAATTAGGATGAAATTGATTGATTTTTATCCTGCTGTTCCTGAACATCCTGAAGAGTTTTCACTTTGGTATCGTCAATCAACAACTCCAACAACAGAAAATCCTATTCCAAGTGATTGGTACTTTTTTATACATGCGACGGTATATAGATATCAAATTCCCGTACAGGTTAAAAACAGTTTAAAGATTTACGAATTAGAATCTGATTTATTAGCTATTAAAGATAATTATTTATATAATCGAGAGCCGATTGTTCAACAAGCTAATGTTAATATAAAATATGGAAGCTATTATGATACTTCAAAATGGAAAATTTTACAAGATGTAGGTTTTTCAGCAGAATATACTGTAGCAAGAAAGAAATTAGAGTTTAACAAAATTTTAACTACTTTTTGTAAGTCGTCAAGTGCCAGTTCAAGTAAGATTTGTAAATTAAGAATTTACGTAAAGTATGGGTTACCTACAAATAATGATTTGAGGTCAACTGAAGGTTTTTTATATGAAATGGATATTAATCCTTGGCTTGACCTTCCTGAAAGAACACCAAAGGTCTTTTTTGAAATTGAACTTCCGAATACAATTTTAGTTGAAGTTACACAAACTATAAGTGTAGTATTGTTTGACCCTGATACTTCAAAAGATGGTACACCAGGCAATACTCTTGCTTCCATAGCTGATTGGAAGTATGAAGGCGATAATATAGATTATCTTACTTTACAACAACTTTACAGAAGTTCGAGTTATAATTATACGAATCAAACTTTTGCGTTAAGTTATTTTGATTACGGAAGCATGGTAAATAACAATAATTATATTGGCAATATAGAACCTATATTAAAGTTAAAAGCAGAAGCTGGAGAAATATTAAGGAAGGATATTGATTTTAATAAAGAAAGAATTGAGATATTAGAATCACAAGGTTTAGTTATTAAATCTTATTCACGGTCAATTCTTCCTTCTGTATTACATGCTGCGGTAGGTTTAGAATTTAATCTTTATTATGATGGATTTAATCTTCTTCCAGATTATGGAAAAGGAGAGCCAGCTTGGATGTTCAATATTCAATCTGAAGTTGAAGGTTCTTGGAAGGGTTTACATTATCGAAGCTATCGAAGAACTATGCAAACAGGGGATATAGGTGAGCATAATTTAGTTATTGATTATTATAACAATAGAAATCAAGAGTATTCAACTATGGAACCTGATGAGCATTTTCAAGTAGGTTTGAAAGTTGTAGCAAATGCTAATCCAATGACTCAAAAGAGAATTTGTATAATTGGAGATAGCACGAATGAAAATGGAGATGTTGCTAATCGTATTTATCAAAACTTTCAGTCTGCTGCGGATGGTATAGCTCCAATAATGTTAGGAACGAGAAATGATGCAACTCATACATGGCGTCATGAAGCAAGAACATCAAAAACTTATAGTTCGTTTGCAGTTGGAGAAACGGTTATCAGAATTGATTTTTTAACACCTACTGGTTTTACAATAGATGATATAGCAACTGCTAATCCAGCTCCTGTTTATAATATAGGAGGACAGAATGTATCAATGTTACATTTGTGGCATTTGAATGGTGATGGGACTGGTTATGCAATAGGATATGATAATATGAGTGTTAATTTAGCGTGGACTGGAGTTGCCACTAAAGTAAGTGGCGCTGATTCTATGCCTTCAAGCATAACGGTAACAGGAGTTAGTCGTCCAACAGGATGGTCAATATTTAAGAACAATGAAGGAGTTGGAACACTTGATTTTGGTTATTATCGTACTGTTATATTGGGGTTAGGAGTTAATGATAAAATTGACTTAATGTTTAGTGATTTAGGAATAAATGATATTTTCTCTGGAGGAAAAATTGAGATAGACATTAATAATATCATTAATCATATTAAAAATTTAATCAATGCCTTTCTTGCAGATGGCAACGGAACATGGGCTGTTTGTTACCCAAAAAGTCGGTCATCAGCAATTGCAACTTCAGATAGACGGCATTACCCAATGAGAATTGATATGCAAAGTCTTAGGGAATCAATTGTAAATACTTTTGATAATGCAGCATATAATGCAAATGTAATAATATGTGGAAGTGGTATGCAGATTGACCGTTGGTATGGGTATCCTATGTCAACTAATAATGTGGCTATGCGTATTTCTATACAGGAAACGAAACCTACAGAAGGGGTTCATCCATCAAATTCAGGTTACCAACAAATTGGAGATGCTATGACTTCAACTGCTTGGAGTGTATTATAAGCGACGATTTGAACTAAAATGAAATGATAATCTGGAGACAAAACATATTACCACTGCACAATACAAAGCGATGTTCTTATATTGATGACTTTATTGTCTTATAGCTTAAAGTTATGACTGATGAGTTTTTAACACAAAGAGATGCCTTAAAACAGGAGATTGACGAGATATTTTAAAACAGGCGATTTACGAGATATTTGAATAGATGTAAAATTATTAAAATACACACACGGATGAACGAGATTTTAAAAAACATTTGCGATTATTTTGCAAAATTGCTGAATAACGATTTTATAAACGCTTTATTTGTCGCTATTTTCACGGCGACAGCTACGTTTTTTGATTCGACTTTAACATTTTTATTTGCTTTATTAGCAGGGTTTTTTGTGAATATAATCGCTGGGTTTCGAGCGGATGAGGTTCGTGTGAAGTTACATCGTATTTTCCCACCAATGGTGATTTTTCAAAATTTCAACGGGAATAAGTTTAAGGATTCATTGCTTGAACTTGCCTTGATAGTCGGAATAACCTACATCATAAAAGGAATAATTTTGGGTTTCAAATATAATGAGATAAGCGATTTTGCGGTGCAGTGGTTGTTCATTATCGCTGTATATTATTATATCCGTAACTCGCTCCGAAACCTTTCGATGGTTTATCCGAGAATGAAATGGATTCGGGTTACCTACATTTTAATTTCGTTTAAATTTCGTGGACTAATAGGAGATGAAATATCAGATATAATTGATAAAGAGGAAAAAGAATAATTGATAATGAGGAAAGAGGAAAAGAAATGACGGAAAAAGAATTAAAAATGGCAATGCCTGGTATAACGGTAAAAAACTTAAAAAAATATTTGCCTGTTTTAAATTCCGTTTTGTCTGATTACGGCATAAACACGCCTATTCGATTAGCACACTTCTTAGCGCAAATCGGGCACGAAACGCTTTCGTTTTACTATTATCGTGAAATAGGTAGCGGGATAGCATACGAGTGCAGAAAAGACTTAGGAAACACGCAAAAAGGCGATGGTGTGAAGTTCAAAGGACGAGGGGCAATACAGATTACAGGGAGAAGTAACTATCTGGAAGTGTCGAAATTTCTTTTCGGCGACGATAGACTTCTTAACAATCCTGAATTGCTGGAATTGCCTGAATTTGGTATAAAAGCGGCTTGCTGGTTCTGGACAAAACATAATCTGAATAAATATGCCGACGAGGATAATATCATTAAAATAACAAAGAAAATAAATGGAGGGATAAACGGTTTGAAAGACAGAAAAGAGCGTTTATTGCTCGCTAAAAAAGCGTTTAACATATAAAAAGACCGTTTATTACTCGTAAAAAACAATGAATATATGAAAGATTTAATAAAAAACTGGAAATTAATTACCGTTTTGCTTATTGTCGTTATGCTTTTAAGCCTTGTTGTCGGTTCGAGGTGTAGCAGAAAACAATCGGAAACGGTAGTAAGTAAAACGGAGCAGACACAGATAAGAGATAGGCTTATTGATTCGATACAAAGCATTCCGATTACAGCACGAATTCTCGAAATTGATAGCGCAAATAAAATTTTATCAAAGAAAATAGAAGGATTGAAAGTTGAAAAATACAAATTACAGGAGACAATTAAAACATTAAGCGAAGAAAATAATCGGTTAAAAGATATATACACACAAACACCTACACTCGAGAAATGCGATAGCGTTGTAAATTCACAGGCTGAAACGATAGAAGTACAGCGTGATTTATTAACAATAACGGAGCAGGAAGCTCAAATCTGGTGCGAGATGTATGAAGGCAGCGAACAACAACTTCAACTTAAAGACACCTTGTTAACGAAGCGAACAGAAATGCTTAACAGGGCTAATGTGTCGGTAGATAAATTACAGAAACAACTGAAAAAAGAAAATAACTGGTTTCGTAAAAATGAAAAGTGGATTTTCTTTGCCGGAGGAGCTATTATAACAGGTTATATTTTAAGATAATAAAATACTTTTTTCATAGATTTAAGTTTTAATGTTAAGTTGACAAGCCGTTCCGATCGTGAGATTAGGACGGCTTTTTTTTGTCCTTTCGCAACTGCTTGTTAACAGCGTATTTTGTACTAAAAAATACAGTATTATGAGCCTGAAA
>JBASLQ010000542.1:0-6062 GCA_049656425.1 Sedimentibacter sp. | reverse complement strand
TTAAATGCAAGCATAATAGAAAAAATAGAATTCATTCCTGAAACAAAAGTAACATTAACTACAGGAAAATATTATTTAATTAAAGAAACAAAAGATGAAATAATGAACAAAATAATTAAGTACAATCAAAAAATACTGAAGGGTATTGCATGAATAGCATAAGAAGGGGTGTAATATGAATTTATCGTTTATTATAGGTTTCATGGCAGCATTTATACTGGTTATTTACGGTATGGTAACCGGCGGCAGCGGTACTTCCCAAGTGATTTCTAGTTTTATAAATATGCCAAGTGTATATATTACATTTGGAGGAGCACTTTCAGCAACATTAATGTCTGTTCCTACGAAAGATTTAAAAGAAATTCCAAAGCATTTAAAAGTGTTGCTTAAAAAGGAAAAAGTTGATATTAATCAATATATAGAAGTGATTGTTGAATTAGCAAAAGAAGCAAGACTTAAAGGGTTGCTTGTTCTTGAAGAAAAAATCAAAACAATGGATATAAAGGACGATTTTTTAGAATATTGTACTATGCTCATAGTAGATGCTATTGAACCATCAAAAGTTAGGGCACAGATAGAAAATGAAATTGACTGTGTAGAAATAAGACATGCTCGTGCATGGAATGTTTATGACAAATTAGGGTCGTTTGGGCCTGCATTTGGTATGTTGGGAACATTAATAGGACTTATAAATATGCTTGCAAATATGAATGCTGCAGGCGGCACTGATTCTCTTGGAAAAGGAATGTCTGTTGCACTTGTAACAACATTTTATGGTTCAGTTCTGGTAAATATGATATGTGCACCAATATCTAACAGATTGAAGGCAAGACATGAAGAAGAAATGATAGTAAAAGAACTTATTATGGAAGGAGTTCTTTCAATTCAATCAGGAGAAAATCCAAAATACATAAAAGAAAAATTAAATTCATATTTAACATATCAAGAAAGAGAAGCAGCATCTGACACTGATGGTGCAACAGAAAAAAAGAAGGGTTCATCAAAAAAAGGGAAAAAAAGCAACAAGGGACAAGTAAATAATGCTTAAATATTTTTGTTGCAAGTAGGTGATTAATTTGGCAAGGAAAAGAAAAAAAGACGACTCTGGTGGTGCAAGCTGGCTGGAGACATATGGTGATTTGATGACATTACTATTAACATTTTTTATTTTGTTATATTCCATGTCAACAATTGATGCTAAAAAATATGCTGCAATTGTGGCTTCGTTTTCAAAGGAAATGAACCCGGAAGTTTATTATTCAGGTCAAGGCGTTACAGATGAAGTTACAGGAAATTTTGATGAAGCAGAAGAAGTTGAGGAAACTGAAACAGATGAAACAGATGAAATGGATCAACTGTACACATTGCTTAAAACGTATGTGGATGAAAATAATCTAAGTGAAAATGTACAAATCAGCAAAACCGAAGAGTATGTTTTTATAAGGTTTTCTGACGCTATTACATTTAATGGATACAGCAACAAATTAGGAGAGGACGGCAGAAAAATTCTGGATGTACTTGCAGAAGGATTAGGATTAGTTGACGAATACATTGAAGAAGTTATTATTGCCGGACATACAGCTGAAGTAGAGAATGACAAAACGGACATAGACAGGACATTATCAACAGATAGGGCTAATGCAGTGCTGAAGCACTTAGAAAATAAAAATGTTATAGATCCGGCAAAATATTTAGCTATTGGATATGGATTATACAGCCCTATAGCAGACAATGATACTCCAGAAGGAAGAGCTAAAAACAGAAGAGTTGAAATATTTATAAGCAGAAAAGGGTATCCAATTAGTTATACCAATATAATAAAAGAAACTTTAAATGGAAATGATGATACTGAGAATAAATATAATGTAGAAGATGCGCAATATCAAAAGAAACAGTATATGGAATAGCAAAAATTATGGAATGGGGCATATGATATGGCAGAAATACTATCACAGAGCCAGATAGACGAATTGCTTAACAACTTAAGCAGTGGAGATGTTGATATACAGGAAATTGAAGCAAATGAAAAAAAAGTTAAAGAATATGACTTCAGAAGTCCTAAAAAAATAACAAAAGAAACAATAAAGCTTTTAAAAGGCATTTATGAAAATTATTGTCGTATACTTTCATCCCGTTTAACTTCTATGTTAAGACTTATGTGTGATGTAACAGTGGAACAGGTGGAAGAAAGCATTTTTCACGAATACAATAATGCATTAGATGACTATGTGTTAATGGGACTCATAAATGTCAATTATTCGGATAAAACAACTTCTGACAGTCAAATTCTTATGGAAGTATCCAAGCATTTATCATTTGTAATCATAGACAGACTTTTAGGAGGCAGCGGAGCAGAATATGAAAATATTAGAGATTATACAGATATAGAACTGTCATTATTAGGTAATTTGCTAAAGCAAATTATCCCTCAAATGGGAGTATCTTGGGAAGGTACAATAGATATTGACACTGAACTTGCCAAAATCGAAACAAATTCAAGATTCATTCAATCAATTAATTACAACGATACTGTTGTAATAATAGTTCTTAATGTTGCATTAAATGAGTCAACAGGGAAAATTACAATATGTATGCCATCTAGTGTAATTGGCGAAGTAATGAAAAAAGCAAATGTTTTTTCAAAATCTAACAACAAGAAGTTAGATCAAAGTTTAGAAGATCAAAAAGAAATAATTATGGATTCATTAAAAACTTCTAAATTGTCAATAACAGGTGTGCTGGGAAAAGCTCAAGCTACGCTGCAGGATATTATTAATATGCAGGTTGGAGATTTAATTATACTTGACAAAGGAGTAAATTCATGCGTTGATGTCAACGTAGACGGTGAAAAATGGTTTGAAGGAAAATGGGGAAATAAGAAAAATAAGGGCGTTATAAAAATAGAGAAAATTATACGTTAAGAGGAGCAACTTATGATTAATGAAAATATTTTTTCGGATATGGAGCGAGACGTAATAGGAGAAGTTATGAATATAAGTTTAGGCTCTTCCGCTACATCGCTGTCAACATTATTAGGAAAAAGGGTTGAAATAACTGTACCAAAAATCGATGTACTTAATGCGTCACAATTTAGCTATGAAAATTTAGAGCCAGCAATAGGGGTAGAAATAAACTATGTTGAAGGATTAAACGGCGTCAATTTAATGATATGGAAAAGATTAGATGCCAAGGCCATTATAGAAATCTTGATGGAACAATCTATAGCTGATGATGAATTTGAAATGGATGAAATAAATACAAGTGCCATATGCGAAGTAATGAATCAAATGATGGGTTCATCTGCCACAGCATTGTCGGATTTCCTTGGTAAAGCAATAAACATATCAACACCTTTAGCTTACGAAATAAACGATAAAACTGAATTTCGAAATAAATATTTTATAGATGAGGATGTTATAGTTGCAGTCAGATTTGATTTATTTATTGAAGGTACAGTACAAAGCCAATTTATAAATGTTATGCCTGTTTCTCTTGCAAGAGAAATAGTGTCCAATTTTTTAAAAGGCACAGAAAGTTTAGAAAATACAAGCACTGATGAAAATATAAAAAACATTGAAAATACTAAGAGTGTTAAGAGTACAAAGAATGCAGAAAGTATTGTTGACATGAAAGAAAATAATAAAAATACACAGCAAAACTTTGATTATGAGGAGGACGATGTATATGAAGAGAAAACTCCAATAAGAAATAACAATAGAGGTACAAAACTCAAACAGAAAAAGAAAGAACAAATTCCTGTAAGTGTAAGGCAGATGGAATATGAAAGATTTAACGACGAAGAAGATATATTATCGGAAGATCAACGTTCTAATTTAGAGTTAATAATGACTGTACCACTGGAAATCAGTGTTGAAATAGGAAAAAGCAGAAGGCAAATTAAAGATATTCTTGGATTTTCACAAGGAACTATAATTGAACTTGACAAACAAGCAGGAGCATTAGTAGACGTAATTGTAAATGGTCAGTTAATAGCAAAAGGCGAAGTTGTGGTAGTAAATGATAACTTTGGAGTAAGAATTGTAGAAATTGTTAAAAAAGATGAATTAATGAAAATCACATTATAAAATTGTTTAATACATGGAGGATAAAATGGAAAGTAAAATATTAATAGTTGATGATGCAGCATTTATGAGAATGATGATAAAAGACACGCTAAAAAAGAATGGATATGAAAATTTAATTGAAGCTTCAGATGGAGAATTGGCAGTTCAGTCATATAAGCAGGAAAAACCAGATTTAGTAATTATGGATATAACAATGCCAAATAAAAATGGATTAGAAGCATTAAAGGAAATTAAAGAAATAGATCCTTCTGCTAAAATAGTAATGTGTTCAGCAATGGGACAAGAATCCATGGTCGTAGAAGCAATAAGGAATGGTGCAAAAGATTTTATTGTAAAGCCTTTTAAAGGTGACAGAGTATTAAAAACTGTGCAAAGTATACTTGGACAATAGGAGCTGATAACCATTAAAAATATATTTTCACTTATAATTTCTGTTATAGGCATTGTACTGGTTTTGTTCTTGACGTATTATTGCACAAAATGGATTTCAACAAAAACAAATGTTATAAACAAGTCGAAATATATGAATATTGTCGACAGAATAATGCTGGGACAGAACCAATTCCTGGCAATAGCAGAAATAACCGATAAATATTATTTACTTAGCATTACAGAAAAAGAAATAAACATAATTAAGGAATTAGATGATTTTGAGTTAAAACCTGATGATAAAAAAGAAGATAGCATAGATTTTAATAAAATACTTGCTAAGTTTTTAAAAAAATAATACTTATTTGTAAGGAATGACTCGTGTCAATCCACTAATGAAAGAGGAACAATGATAATTAACATGAAAAAAACATTGAAAACAACATTCATAATATTATTATTTATATGCATAAGTAATAAAGCAGCCTACGGCGGAACAATCAACATGGACATTAATGGGAATTCTGCTCAAACTGTAGAAATACTGGTTATGCTTACTGTAATATCATTGCTGCCGTCCATATTAATAATGATGACATCTTTTACCAGAATAATAATAGTATTGTCATTCTTAAAAAATGCCATGGGCTTGCAGCAGACGCCTCCAAATCAAGTATTAGTTGGAATAGCAATATTTTTGACATTGTTTATTATGTCTCCGGTTATTGATGAAATAAATGTTGAAGCATATGAGCCATACAAAAATGAGGAAATATCTCAAGATGAATTTTTCCAAAAGGCTTCGCAGCCAATAAAAGTGTTTATGCTTAAGCAAACTGGAAGCAGTGAATTAAAAATGTTTATGGATATGTCAAACAATGAAGAAATAACTAACACAGAAAATATCGAAGATTTACCTTTGACTGTTGTTATGCCGGCTTTTATAACAAGTGAGTTAAAAAGAGCATTCACTATTGGATTCTTATTGTATATTCCGTTCCTAATTATAGATATGATAGTATCAAGTGTTCTTATGTCAATGGGTATGATGATGCTACCGCCGGTTATGATTTCAATGCCATTTAAAATATTGTTGTTTGTTGTTGTTGACGGATGGTCACTGCTGTTTAAAACACTGATTACAACATTTAACTTTTAAATAGGAGGATTATATGAGCACATCACAGGTTATGGAGATTATGCAATCAGCTGCAGCAGTTGCAATTAAAATAGCAGCTCCAATATTGCTGGTTAGCATGGTAATAGGTTTAATAATAGCAGTATTTCAGGCAGCAACACAAATACATGAACAAACACTTACGTTTGTACCTAAATTATTTATTACTGCAATTATGTTGATAGCACTTGGAGCATGGATGATGGAAGTAATGTCTGATTTTACCTACTATATATTTAATCTAATGCTTACAGTTTATTAATGAGGTAATGAAATGACACTTTCAGGAGATTTTACTTATTTTTTATTGGTTTTAGCCAGAATGAGCGGATGTGTGTTTTTTAATCAAATATTTGGAAGAGGAAATTTACCGTCAATATTAAAAATATCACTTAGCTTGTTTTTTGCTATAACAGTTTACGGTATTTTAC
>JBASLQ010000541.1:0-2367 GCA_049656425.1 Sedimentibacter sp. | reverse complement strand
GTATAGACGCAAAGCTGATTTACGACTTTGACATCTCAAAAGAATGTAAATTTGAAGAAGAAAAAGATGGAACTATTGATTTTAGAAATTTGAATAAAATCATTAATGTTAATAAAGACGATATTTTGTGCCATATTATACCAGTTCAAGAAGGTATTGACGGAATTGATGTCTACGGTAAAATCATAAGGTACAAACCAGGAAAAACAGTAGCTTTTAATAATGGAAATAATACTTATATATCTGAAGATGGACTTAAGCTTTTATCAAGCACGGACGGCAGCGTAGAATTGGTAAATAACAAAGTATATGTTGAAAGTATTTATAGGGTGGATAATGTAGATAATGAAACAGGTAACATCGATTTTGTCGGTAGTGTTGTTGTAATTGGAGATGTTAAGGAAGGATTTTCCATCACGGCAAAGGGAGATATAAAAATAAAAGGAATGGTTGAAGGGGCATATATAAAATCAGAGGGTAACGTTGTAATAAATAAAGGAATGAACGGCATGGGAAAAGGAACAATATATGCTAAAGGTGATATTACAAGCAAATACATAGAAAATGCAACCATTGTTTCTGACAAAAGTGTGTTTGCAGAAGCATTGATTAACAGTGATGTTAAAGCTAAAGAATCTATAATTTTAAGAGGTTCAAACGCTGCTATAATAGGCGGAACTTGTCAAGCTGCGCAAACCATATATGCAAAAACCATAGGCAGCAAAACAAATGCAGAAACAAATGTCATACTTAATTTAACTGAATACCAAGAACAACAAAAAGAATATGACTTAAAAAGAAAATTAAATCAACAGCTGGAAAAAAAATTAAATATTAAAAATAAGGAAATTAAAGAAATAGATGAAAAGGCTGATATAATTGCAAATTCTGGTATGGACATTAACAATAAAAATTCTGTTAAAAAGCAGTTAATATTAATGAAAGTAAGACTAAATAAAGAAATTCAAGATATAAAACAACAATTAGAAGAAATTATTCCTACCGATAACATTGCAAATCATAAAATAATATGTAAAGGGTTAATGTATGCAAATACAAGAATATCAATTGGTTGGATTAAGCATAGGGTAAGACAGGATATTAGTCACAGTAAAATATATAATGATGGAAATGATATATTAATAGTACCGTTAAATCCATCAGATATAGAGTCCTGATTGTTTACGAAGGATTTCACTTATATTTAAAAAATTTTACAAAGGTAGGGAGGCAATATGGAATTAAATGAACTACATATAGATATACTAAAAGAGATTGGAAATATTGGAGCAGGAAATGCTGCAACTTCACTTTCTCAAATGCTTTCAAAACGAATAGAAATGAATGTTCCTGAAGTAAGCTTGTTAAATTACGATGACGTTATAAACTCCATAGACGGAGCAGAAAATGTGGTTGTAGGAATTTTAGTCAGCTTTAATGGGGATATTGATGGTGTCATATTGTTCTTGTTGAAGAAAGAGTTTGTTCACTTGATATTAAATTCATTGATGGGAACTGAACTAAATAACTTTGAAGAAATTTCCGAAATGGAATTGTCAGCATTATCAGAAATAGGAAATATAATGGTGTCGTCTTATGTCAATTCAATTTCAACATTGACTAATATGGTAATAGATATAACAGTTCCTTCGCTTAACATAGATATGTCAGGAGCACTATTAGATGCTGTAACAGCAGAATTTGCTGAAGCTGCAGATAAGGTAATATTCATTAAAGAAAAATATTTTTGTCAAGAAGAAACAATATACAGTCACATGCTCTTACTGCCAAGCTCGACATCCCTGGAAATTCTATTGAAGAGGTTTGGAATAGATATATGAGTTTAGAAGTAAATGTCGGAATTTCAGATATGAAAATTGTAAATGCGCCTGAAGGCCTTATTTCATACGCTTTGGGTTCATGTGTTGGTATATGCATAATAGATAAAGTATTACAAGTTGCAGGGATGGCTCATATTATGCTACCTTATAATAAAAATGAGGACAAGACAAACACATTTAAATATGCTGACACAGGAATAGCTGAAATGATTAAAAAAATGGAAATAATGGGCTGTGCGAGATCAAGAATGGTTGCTAAAATAGCAGGTGGTGCCAAAATGTTTGAAATAGCCGGAAATTCAATTATAGGTAACATAGGTGAACGAAATGTAGCGGCTACAAAAGAAACACTGCAAAAGCTAAAAATAAGGCTTTTAGCGGAAGATGTAGGCGCAAACTACGGTCGAACCATAATTTTTGACAGCAACACAGGAAATCTAACAGTAAAATCTTTTGCGAAAAGTATGAAAGTAATTTAACAGAAACAGTGGGGACGGACCTTTGAGTTGGTGTTTTTTAACTCAAA
>JBASLQ010000540.1:0-1997 GCA_049656425.1 Sedimentibacter sp. | reverse complement strand
ACCAATGACAATCAGAGAACATACAGCTCAATTAAAAAAAGATAGAGCAGGAAAATTTCAAGAGGATTTTGAAAAAGGATTAATAAACATATTAAGTTGTTCTACGACCTTTGAAATGGGTGTAGATGTTGGACAACTAGAGGCTATTTTACTGCGCAATGTACCACCAGAAACTTCAAATTATGTACAACGTGCAGGCCGTGCTGGAAGACGAACATCTTCAACAGCTTTCTCAGTAACATTTGCAAGAAGAAATAGTCATGATTTGAATTATTTTAATGAACCTCAAAAAATAATCAGTGGTAAAATTAAAGCTCCATATATAGAGATCAATAATGAAAAAATTGCATTTAGACATGCAAACTCAATAATTTGTTCTTGGTTTTTTAAAAATAATAGTGACTACTTCAGAAACGGTGCTGGAACAATTGTTGGATATAAAGAGTTAGATGATATGGGAGTTGTCTTAAGGAAAGAGCTTGAACAAATGCCAGAAGAAATTTTAAATTCATTGCAAAATGTGTTTTCTAAGCAAATATTAAATAGAATTGGATTATATGATGGATCTTATATAGACAGATTAGTTGATGAAGAACATTCAGATGAATTGAATGGAGTACTAAGTAAAGCTATTTTTGAAAGAAAAGCAAATCTGGAGTCATTAGATAACCTATATGATGAGTGTTTAGTAAAGAAAAACTTAACGCAGGCTCAGCAAGTGGAAAAATTGAAGAATACATTTGATAAAGAAGATGCGATACCATTTTTAGCTTCATATGGAGTGATTCCTAAATATGGATTCCCAATAGATGTTGTTCATCTAGATGTATATAATAATTCTGATATAGCAAATGGTATTGATGTTTCCAGGGATTTGAAAATGGCTATTACTGAATTTGCACCTGGATGTAGTATAGTAGCTGGTGGCAAGGTTTGGAAGAGCCATGTAATTAATACAATCAAAAATAAGGGGTGGCCAACATATAGATATTATGAATGCCCAAATTGTAAGACAATAGCTCCACCGGAACCTGATAAAGAAATTGCTGTTTTAAATACAAATTATGTTGAACACGATCATGAAAATCATAAACAATGTCAATGCGGTGGGCAGATGAAAGAAAAGAAATTCATTATTCCGATTTTTGGATTTTCAACATGCTTTGAAGATAAACCTAAAAATGTAGGCGATCAAAAACCAAAGAAAAATTATTCGACTAGAGTTCAATTTTGGGGTATTGACAAGTTAGATGCATATCAGGAGAAAGAAATAAAAGAAACGAAATTAATGTATGGTTATAGAGACATAGATGCCATGTATTCACCGAATGGTAAATTAGTCGTATTAAATAGGGGAATTAATGGTTCTGGTTTGTTTATTTGTCAAACCTGTGGATATGCACAATCATATCCATCAAAGCCTAAAGAAAGTCACAAAAATAAGCATGGACGAGTGTGTAAAAATAAAATGTTAGTATCGGCATCATTAGGGCATAAATTCAATAGTGATATATTAAAATTAGAAATGCCAGATATTGAGTTTGATGATGAGGGAAAATATATAGGAAATAAATATACTTCGGTTTTATATGCTATTTTAGATGGAGCATCAGATTCATTAGGTATTGCAAGAAGTGATATTAATGGATGTATAGATCATACATCCATAGTTCCAACTTTAATAATGTTTGATGAATCAGTTGGTGGAGCAGGACATGTAAAGCGTATTTTTAATAATTTGGATATTGTGTTAAGAGCTGCTCTTAAAAGGGTTGATGGATCATGTGGGTGTGGACCTGAAACGTCATGTTATGGTTGTTTAAGAAACTATAATAATCAATTTGAACATGATAACCTAGTTAGAGGATTAGCATATAATTATCTAAAACTATTACTAGAAAATAATGAAAGTGAGATTTTGAATGTAGCCCTAGCAACTGAATAATATATATCTTTAATCTGATTATTAAATAGAGAATAATTTAGCAACATAAGGC
>JBASLQ010000539.1:0-4187 GCA_049656425.1 Sedimentibacter sp. | reverse complement strand
TGCTTGGGTAATCGGATTTAAATATAATTATGAAATACATTTTACCAAATACAATAAATCAGATAATAATACTGGTGACATTAACACTGCCAACTGCAATATTATCAACATCATCTTTAGGCTTTTTAGGTTTAGGGGCTCAACCGCCGGCTCCGGATTGGGGAGTAATTTTAGCTGAAGGGATTAAATTTTTAGAACCTGCACCTTGGATATCAATAGCCCCCGGTCTTTCTCTTATATTTGTCGTTTTAGGATTCAACATATTAGGTGAAGGGCTTAAAGAAATACTGGACCCTAAATATGGAAATTAAGGAGGGTGGAATGGATACAATACTAGAAGTAAAAAACCTATCAATTGATTTTAAAACAAGCAATGGGATTGTTAAAGCGGTAGAAGACGTAAATTTTAAAATAAATAAGAAAGAAATATTTGCTTTAGTTGGAGAATCCGGGTGTGGTAAAAGTACAATTGCATTTGCTTTGATGAGATTATTAGCTAAAAATGGAATGGTTGTAGATGGAAATATTAATTTCAATGGTAAAGACGTACTAAAACTAACTGAAAAAGAGATGTTTTCTTTCAGAGGAAAAGAAATTGGAATGATATTTCAAAATCCATTAGATTCCTTGAATCCGGTTATGACTGTAGGGGAACAAGTGGTAGAATCTTTGCTATTGGATAATATTACTAGAGAGAATGCATGGAAAAAGGTAATAGAAATATTTGAAGATGTAAGAATTCCTGATTCAAAAGAGAGAATAAAAAGCTATCCTTTTGAGTTGAGTGGCGGAATGAGGCAAAGAGCTATGATCAGTATGATGATATCCAGAAAGCCATTATTATTAATTGCGGATGAGCCTACAACTGCCCTTGATGTTACGATACAGGCTCAAATACTTAAAGTAATAAAGAGGTTAAAAGATGAGTTTAACACATCGGTATTATTAATAACTCATGATTTTGGCGTAGTTGCTGAAACTGCAGATAGAATTGGTGTTATGTATGCCGGTAATCTTGTGGAAATGGGAGAAGTGTTTGAGGTCTTTGAAAATCCAATGCATCCATATACAAAGTTATTGATGCAGGCTTTGCCAACGATAAGTAAAAAAGAAGGTAGACTTGTTACAATTCCAGGTATGGTTCCAAATCTTATAAACCCACCTGATGGTTGCAGGTTTTCAAACAGATGCCCTCAAAAAAAAGATGTTTGTACAAAAATCAAACCCGATTTTAAAGAATATCCAAAAGAACATTATTGCTCATGTCACTTGGAGGTATAAAAATGGCACAAAATATAGTTGAAATAAATAATATGAAAAAGTACTTTAGTATAAAAAAAGGGCTAATTAAGAAAAGTGTTCAATATATAAAAGCTGTTGACGATGTTAGCTTTAATATTAGAGAAAAAGAAACAGTTGGACTAGTTGGAGAATCTGGAAGTGGTAAAAGTACATTAGCAAGAGTAATACTTAAACTTTCAGATGCTGCAGAGAATAGCGTGTTGTTCGAAGGCAAGGATATTACAAAACTAAAAGGAAATGATTTAAAATATTTTAAAAAAAATACAAATATGGTATTTCAAGATCCTGCATCAAGCCTTAATCCCAGAAAAACAGTTAGACAAATATTAAAGAGATCATTGGAAGTTTATAAATATCCAAAGGATAATATGGATGAACTAATCAATGAAATGCTTGACAAAGTAGATCTAGGATTAGATTTTGGAGACAGCTACCCAAACCAATTAAGTGGCGGACAACAACAGAGGGTAGCTATTGCAAGAGCAATTATACTAAAACCTAAATTTGTTATACTGGACGAGCCAACATCTGCCCTTGATATATCAGTACAAGCACAAATATTAAATTTACTGTTAGATTTGCAAGAAAATGATAATTTGACATATCTCTTTATAACTCATAATTTAAATGTAGTGAGATATATTAGCGACCGCATAGGAGTAATGTATTTAGGAAAATTAGTAGAAATCGGTCCAACCGATGAAGTTTACAACAGACCTAAACATCCCTACACTCAAGGACTTATGGATTCATCACTAACTATTTCACGTAGCTTCAGAAACAGAAGGAAGTTTGAATTAAATGGTGAAATTGAGAGCATGATTAATACACCGGACGGTTGCAGACTAAACAGAAGGTGTCCTTTTGCAAAAGAAATATGTAAAATAGAAAATCCGAAAATGTTAGAAGTAGGAAAAGATCATTTTGTTGCATGTCATTATGCAAATGAAATAGACTTAAGTATATATAGAACATAATTTATAAATAGCTGAGATATGTTTTATCAGAGCATTATTATGAAGTGCACCCCAAATGTCAGATTTTTTGGTTGACAAACGGTAAAATCAATGCTTATCTATTTATAACAGGATGATAATAATTTGTGCGCATGGGTAATCCTGCAACAAAACAGGGGATGAGGTGGTGGATTCTCCTTATGTGGAGAATGGTACATTTCAATATCTCTATTCCAGCGAAATTAGCACAATGAACTACTTAAAGACTTCTCAAACTCAGGATTTTAAATCAAGTGCTAATTTTATTGAGACCCTGATTGAATATGACCAGTACGGTGCCGCTCAACCATGCCTTGCAACGGAATGGTCCGCAAGCGAAGATGGACTGACCTGGACATTTAAGCTAAGAGAAGGTATAAAGTGGTACGATAGTGAAGAAAAAGAATATGGGGATGTTACAGCTGCCGATTTCGTTTATGGAATCAAGTACATATTGGATCCTAAAAATGAGTCCACCACAGAAGATAATGTTTGTAATGTTCTGAAGAATGCAAGAGAATATTATAATGGGGATATTACTGATTTTTCTCAGGTTGGAATCAGTCAGCAATGAAAGGTAAAAATATTTCGCAATAAAAAGAAGAAAAAAGAATTCAAATCTGCAAAAAGATCGAATATATGATAAAATAAAAAAAGAACTTTTTCGAGGAGAATGAAAATGACAAGGGCAGAAAAGAGAGAAATAAAAAGAACAATACAAAATGAAATTAAAGAATTTCTAAAAATCCAAGCACATTATTTTCCGGATTTAATACAAGATATAAAGAAAGTAATGGACGGCAGGAGAATTTGCAGATACCGGTAGGAAACGTTGGTTGATAGAAAACGAAGGAAGATCGTCGACAGATAGGTAGAAATATATCTGTATCTTTTTGTGGAGAACTGTATCATGAACAACAAAAAGCAGCAGATAAAATGCTGAAATATGATATAGGAATACTTGGAGCAGCCACAGCATTTGGAAAAACAGCAGTAGGTGCCTATCTCGTGTCTGCACATAAGGTAAATACTTTGATATTGGTTCACAATATAGAAATTATGAAGAATTGGGTGGAAGATTTTGAAAAATTTCTGGATATTAATGAAGAACCACCAGAGTATAAGACATCTACAGCCAGGATGAAGAAAAGAAAAAGTGTAATTGGATGTATGTATTCAGGACATAATTCAGTTACTGGGATTATAGATGTTGTTATGATTTCATCCCTCGGTAAAAAAGGAGAAATCAACCAACTTGTAAAAGATTATGGATTAGTAATTATGGATGAATGTCATCATGGAGCTTCTCAAACTTCACAAGAAGTGCTAAATGAAGTAAATGCAAAATATGTATATGGACTTACTGCAACTCCTAAACGAGATGATGGGCAGGAACAGTGCTAAAGAACGAGATACAATCAGAAAACAAATGAAGGAAGTGCCTGAAAAAGATACAATTGTGCTTGTTGCTGTTGGACAATATATTGGAGAGGGGTTCAATTATCCAAGACTTGATACGATGATGCTTACCACACCAATAGAGTGGCAAGGAAATGTTGAACAATATGCAGGAAGATTACATAGAGATTTTGAAGGCAAACAAGATGTCATAATTTATGACTATGTTGATTCGCATATCCGAGTCCTTGAGAGAATGTATCATAAAAGACTTCGAGCATACAAGAAAATAGGCTATGAAATATGCATGGCTCTGACTGATAAAAAACAGGATGTTAATGCTATTTATGATAACAAATCATATTCAAAAAAATATGAAAAGGATTTGATTGAGGCGAATAAAGAAATTATTATCTCAAGTCCAGGTATTAATGAAAAGAAAGTTAAGCGTATCATTGAACTTATACGAGAAAGGCAAGAATCAGGTGTATC
>JBASLQ010000538.1:0-1581 GCA_049656425.1 Sedimentibacter sp. | reverse complement strand
GAGATAATGACTTGCTTTGTTTTATGGAACAGTATCTAAAAGCAGAAATAAAGAATCGACCAAGATTGTTGGATCAGATAAGACACTGTATTAATGATGAAGAATATGAAAATCCCTTCCTTGTCTATAACCATTATGATGAAAGGCATATTGAAGAATTTGACCATATTCTTAATGAATATATTGATAAGCTAAAGCTATCTGGTGGAGAGTCCGCCCAAGTATCTAGAGTTATTGAAAGCACAATTATAAAAATAAATGAACTCCATGATATATGCCGTGGACAGCTAATAGACTCTTGGAGGAATGAAAGACTTACAGAATATATTGTCACAACTTCTAGGTATGCAGGATTTCAAAATGCTGAGGACATCATCGAAGCAAAAAAGCAATGGTAAGGCGGTGAGGATGTGGATTTAAGAGATCAGAACTTTGGAATTGAAATTGAGATGACAGGCATAACAAGAAGAAGAGCTGCTGAAGTAGTTGCCGAATATCTTGGTGAGATAGCTGAACATGAAGGTGGTGGTTATGACACTTATAGTGTAAAGGATAATGAAAATAGAAAGTGGAAATTTGTAAGTGATGGTAGTATTAGCTGTCAGAAAAAAGTGGGAAATAGAAAGCAAATAGCCGACAGAGAATACAGTGTTGAACTTGTTAGTCCCATTTGTAAGTATGAAGATATCGAAAAGATACAGGAGATGGTGCGTAAACTTAGAGAGGCTGGAGCATTTAGTAATAAGTCCTGTGGAATCCATATTCACATTAATGCGGCACCTTTTGAAGCCTACCAATTAAGAAATCTTGTTAATATTGTAGCTGCAAAAGAAAATATGATATACAAGGCATTACAGGTGGATTCAGATAGGGAAAGACGTTATTGCAAAAAGATAGATACGGATTTTTTAGAGAAGTTAAATAAGCAGAAACCAAAAACAAAGACTGGGATTCAAAAGTTATGGTACAAAGGTAGTGATGGCAGTCATCAGCATTATCATGATAGTAGATACCATTGCCTAAATCTTCATTCTGTCTTTCAAAAGGGAACGATTGAGTTTCGAGCCTTTAATGGTTCCCTACATGCTGGGAAGATGAAAGCATATCTGCAATTTTGTATGGCTATTACAGCTCAAGCATACAACCAAAAGTCAGCAAGTCCAATAAAAACTGTATCAGAAAATGAAAAATATACATTCAGAGTATGGCTATTAAGACTTGGTTTAATAGGAGATGAATTTAAAACAGCAAGGAAACATCTCCTTGACCATCTAGAAGGAAATATTGAATGGAAGTCACCTGAACAGGCAGAAGCACAGAAAGAAAGGTTAAGGAAAAAGAGAGAAGTTGAGCTTTCAGATTCACAAGAAGAAACAATAGAAACACAAAATAATGATATGGCAATAGATGAGCAGGAGGAAGAATCTCCTGCTTTTACTATGTCTATGAATCAGTAGGAGGTCAGGATGAAAAATAAAAAATCAAATGAGTCAGTACCAGAAATATTATATATAGTCTATGGTAGTAATTTAAATCTATCACAGATGAAACAACGATGCCCTACTGCAAGAGTCATTGGAG
>JBASLQ010000537.1:0-7880 GCA_049656425.1 Sedimentibacter sp. | reverse complement strand
GGCTATTGGTATGACACACTTTAGAACTATGTACTCAATAGTGCTTCCTCAGGCATTTAGAAATATAATTCCTCAAATTGGAAACAACCTTATTACAAATATTAAGGATACTTCAGTATTGAGCGCTATTGCAGTTCCTGAATTATTTCTTGTAGGTAAATCTGCATCCACAACATATTTCAGGTACTTTGAAGTTTATTTCATCATATGCATCATATATTTGATAATGACTTTAACAGTATCAAAATTGTTGAAGTTGCTGGAGAATAAACTTGATGGACCATCGAGTTATGAATTAGCTGCTGATTTAGCAGAGGACAGCATTGCGGCAAGCTAAATGCAATTATGATAAATACAATAATAAAGGAGTCTTATATGGAAACTTCAAATCCTATTTTGGAAATACATCATTTAGTTAAAACCTTTGGGGATAATGAGGTTTTAAAGGATATAGATTTCACCGCTAACGAAGGTGATGTCATTTGCATCATTGGATCTTCAGGTTCAGGCAAATCTACACTTCTAAGATGTGTTAACATGCTGGAAAATCCAACAAGCGGAGAGATACTTCACAAAGGAAATAAAATTAATGACTGTGCCTCAAAATTAAATGAATATCGTTCAAAGGTGGGCATGGTATTTCAATCATTCAATCTTTTTAACAATATGACAGTACTTGAAAATTGTATGATAGGAGTTACAACTGTTCTTAAGAAAGATAAGCGATATGCAATGAATGTGGCAATACACTATTTAAAAAAAGTAGGAATGGCTGCCTACATAAATGCTAAACCTCATCAAATCAGCGGAGGACAAAAACAACGCGTTGCAATTGCCCGTGCCCTCGCAATGGAACCTGAAATGATTCTCTTTGATGAACCAACCAGCGCCTTGGATCCGGAAATGGTTGGTGAAGTACTTGCTGTAATGAAAAACCTAGTTAAAGAAGGTATGACTATGATAATAGTCACACATGAAATGGCTTTCGCCAGAGATGTATCAACTAGAGTAGTATTCATGGACAACGGAGTAATAGCCGAGGATGGACCTCCTGAGCAAATTTTTATAAGTCCTAAAAATAATCGTACAAAAGAATTTTTGTCAAGATTTATTAATTAAATATTTTATGAGGGTATAAAAACGAACAGCCATCTGTCTTGTGACCGAAGCTGTTCGTTTATGTTTATTCTATAAGTCTCATTTTAGGTTTAGACCTTTTATTTATTAACTACATTAGTTGGTTCGCCTTTCACAAAGGCAGTAAAGTTATCTACAACCACATCCATTAAACGTTGACGGCTTTCTTTAGGCGCCCATGAGATATGTGGTGTTATGATACAGTTTTTTGCACTAAGCAGAGGATTATCACCATTAATCGGCTCTGTTGAAACAACATCAACGCCCGCAGCATAAACTTTGCCGGAATTTAATGCAGCTGCTAAATCTTGCTCAACTATTAAAGGACCACGTGAATTATTTATGATAATAACTCCATCTTTCATCTTGGCAATGGAATCCTTATTGATAATTCCCTGTGTTGATGGAAATAAAGGGCAATGTAAACAAATAACATCAGCCTGTGCAAACAGTTCATCTAATTCTACGTATTCAGCGATGGATTTTCCTTCGACATTTGGATAATTATCATAAACAATTACTTTCATACCAAGTGCTTTTGCTATTGTACCTGTCATTTTTCCTATACGCCCAAAACCTATTATACCCATTGTCTTGCCGGAAAGCTCTATAAGCGGATAATCCCAGAAACACCAGTCTGCATTATTCTCCCAGCGTCCCTCCTGAACTGCCTGAGCATGATGCCCAACATGATGGCAAATTTCAAGTAAAAGAGCAATTGCAAACTGGCCAACTGCAGCTGTACCATAGGTTGGGATATTGCATACAGGTATACCTTTTTCCTTAGCTGCTTCAACATCTACAATGTTATATCCAGTTGCAAGAACCCCAATATATTTAACATTTTTACATGCATCTAAAGTTTCTTTTGAAATTGGAACTTTATTTACTAGAACAGCATCAGCATTTCCGATACGTTCAACAATCTTGTTTTCAGGTGTACGATCATAAACAACCAACTCACCATATTTCTCAAGTCCTTCCCAGCTTAAATCTCCCGGATTTTCTGTATAACCGTCTAACACTACAATTTTCATATTGCAAATCCTCCTTATTATACTTTACTTATGATGTCTTCTTTAAACATCAATTAAATTTTTTAATCTTCTGCTAATGCCCACGCTCTATTTATTACTCGTTTAGTATTTCCAAGAATTATATCAACATCTTCATCGCCAAAAGGTATTCAGCCTCATCAACAGCTTCAATCAATGTAGCAACTGCTTTCTTACGGCCTTCCTCATCAATGTCATTAGGATTAGATTAGAAATTTTTCCCGTGATATATTTTATAGAATCACATTTTTTCTAATAAAGTTTTTAGACCGATGCCTTTATCATATTTGTATCCTAATTTTATCAATGTTCGTTCTATAGCAGCTATTGTTGAGTATACAGTGTGGTCATCTATATTGCCCATATGTCCTAATCTAAACATCTTACCTGCATATGCAGCTAACCCGCCAGCAACCATTGCTCCTTCTTCAGCTAATACTTTTCTGAAATCAGCATCATTGATTCCTTCTGGATATAATATATTAGAAAGTGTAGAACATCTATTTCCTTCTTTAGAAAGAATTTTGAATCCTAATGCTTCAAGTGCTTCATTTAATGCATCAGAGACTCTTTTATGTCTGTCATATCTAGTTTCAATACCTTCTTCGTTTATCATTTTGACTGATTCTTTAAGTGCCCAAATTAAATTTATAGGTGGAGTTGCAAAATATTTTGAAGGATCATTCATTATTGGTATCCATTTTTCAAAATCCACATAATACTCTGGAATTGTCCCTAATGATTTTCTTCTTTCAAGAGCTTTTTTACCGGCCCAAAGTATAGCAAGTCCTGGTGCTACGCCAAATGCCTTTTGTGAAGCTGTAAATAATATATCTATACCGTAATCATCTACGTATTCTCTTTCACCTGCAGTTGCAGCAACACCATCAACTATATAAACAGTTCCCGGATATTTTTTTACAACTTTTCCTATTTCTTCAATTGGTGCAAGAGCTCCTGTAGCTGTATCAACATGAGATACTGTCATAGCTGCATAATTTTTTTCTTTTAGTTTATTATCTACAGCTTCAGGAGATACTACTTCCCCCCATGGAGCTGATAAAACATCTACATTTAATCCTTTTCTTTCACATATGTCAATAAATCTGTCACCAAAAAATCCATTAGAAACTATTAATACATTGTCTCCTTTTTTTGTAACATTCGATACAGCCATTTCCATTGATAATGTTCCAGATCCTGCTACAACGAAGCATTCACCATCAACCCTTAATAGTTTTTTTAAGTCAATAATTAACTCCTTAAAATCTTTTACAAATGAAGGATCTCCAAAAGCTACTGTTTCTCTTCCCATTTGATCAGTTATAGATCTAACAGTTGGAGTAGGTCCAGGTATCATTACTAATTTTTGGTTTTTCATAATTTATTTGCTCCTTTTTATTTGATAATTATTATTTCAGTATGTGAAATCGTTTTTCATAATTAAATTATAGCACTTGAATCAATCCATGTCAACAGCTAGTTTCACTTAAAATTGGCATTTGATAATTTTTTAATAATTATTGATTTAATTAAAAATATATGTTAAAATTTCACATAGTAAAATACAATTCAAGGAGCAGAATGGTGATACAGAAATTAGCTAAAAATAATCAGTCTGTTGAGAAAGTATTTCAAATTATTGAAATAATGGCTCAATGCAGAGAGCCGCTTAGACTTCAAGATATTGCATTAAAAGTTGAAATGCCTGCCAGCACAACATTAAGATTTCTAAATACATTAATGACTTGCGGATATGCAAATCAAGATTCTAACACCCTCAGATATTCTCTTTCTCTCAAATTCATGTATATTGGCAGCCTTGTAAGCTCCCAAACCAGTATAAGGGAAATTGCTCACCCACACTTAGTTGAACTTTCTAGAAAATGCAGCGAATCTGTATGTTTAGGTATAGAGCTTGACATGGAAATTGTATATATTGATGTTATAGACGGACCAGACGGAATGCTTAAAATAACACAACGTATTGGAAAATTAGCACCTATACACAGCACAGGCATTGGTAAATTAATGCTTCTTAATTATGACTCAAAACAGTTAAATCAAATGATAGCAACAAAAGGTCTTAAATCCTTAACCCCAAACACCATTATATCTAAGGAAAAATTATTGAATGAACTTGAAAAAATAAAAACACAAGGTTATGCGTTAGATGATGAGGAATGTGAGCTTGGAGCACGCTGCTTATCTGTAGGAGTAAAAGATTATACAGGTAAATATGTAGCAGGAATAAGCATTTCCGGGCCTACTACCCGTATGACTATGGATTACATCGAAGTCATCAAAAATGTGGTTATAGAAACTGCTGATAAGGTGTCTGAACTTCTTGCATATAAAGCAATATAAAACAACAAGAATAGGCAGCCTTAGCTCAATAAAACATTAGCGTTGGCTGCTTAAATATATCTTATTAATCAATTATTTTTTATTTATAAACTTCAGCCTTTTTCAATATTTCTATTAACTCCAATTTATCTTGTTCCTTTGTTTGTACTAATGGTTTTCTAACAAATCCAGCACAAAATCCCGGCATAAAGTATACTATCTTTTTATATTCTGTAGCTGCTTCTAAATCTACCGAGTTAACTCCTATGCCATACCTGATTACAACTTTACATTTATTTAGAGAACTGATTACTTTTCTGGTAATTGGCGGATTTCCGCAACAGAGTATAATGTCAGCTTCAATAGCTGTTTTTATTATTTCATCTTCTGTTTTACAATCAGCAAAGATTAAATCTATATCATATTCTTTTAGTTTTTCTTTCTCTTCCTTGAATATTTCTAATCCGCCTAAATATGGATAATCTAAAATAACTGCCTTCCCCATTCTAACTCCTCCTATTTGTAAACGTATTCACATTCCTTGTAAAATATACACTATATTTTATTTATTACAATATAATATAATATAATATAATTTAATATAATTTATAAATTATAATCTTTTTAACAAAAAAAATTATTCATACATCATCCTGTTAAATAATTCTTTAGTGTTTTTCTCCATCATATTAAAAGCATCTTCTTCATTTCTGTTTTTTATCGCCAATAAAATATCTTCATGTTGTTTAATAGAATCTTCTTCTGTATATTTATGACGGATGTTATAAACATCCATTCTGCGGCAAAATATTACTGAATCTTCAATATCATTAATAACTGTTGATAACTTTTTGTTTCCTGTAAATTTACCTATTTTTTTATGAAATAGACCATCAAACATACCGTATTTTTCTTTATCTTGATTTAATAAAGCATTTTTAAGCTTATTAAAAATATCTTCTAATTCATTTATTTGTGATTCTGTTATTTTGCTGCAGCAAACTTTTGCTGCATATGTTTCTAACAGCACTCTGATTTCAATAATATCTTTTAATTCTTCACGGCTGATTTCAGTAGCAAATATCCCTTTTCTTGCAACCTGACATACAAACCCCTCAGCTGATAATTGATTTATAGCTTCTCTTACAGGAGTTCTGCTCATAGAAATTTCTTCAGCCAATAAATCCTCGCGAATTCTTTCTCCAGGTTTTATTTTTCCGCTTAAAAGCCTTTCTTTAATTAGTTCATAAGCTTTATCTTTTAGTCCTAAATGTTTCATTTTAGATACCTACTTATCAGTTTTGTGGTATCATTATATCATCACAGGATTAATTTGTCAATTATCAATTATAAATTATAATTTATAATATTATGAATTTAACACAGTAAAATAGAAGCTGGCTATCAACAAATAATACATTGCCTATAAGTAGCTTCTTAATATTTTTACTTTTCAATTATAATTGCTTCTACTTTTACCATTTGAATTTCTTTTGTTCCATCTAATTTAATTTTTATTTCATCCTGCAACTTTTTCATCATATTATTTGCTTCATTTGCATCAGTGTTTGAAACAGATATAATTAAGCTTGAATTGTTGTTCTGAGAAATATAACCATCAGACACAAGTTCATCAACAGTTTTTTGGACAGCATTTGAAATATTCGTGTTATTCAATTCCAGATCATTAATAATCTCTTCCATTTCATTATCAGCCTCAACATTAATAACCCTATCAAAAGAATTTACAGAAAATTTAACTGAAGGTGTTCCATTTAAACTTATATAACTTGATGGTGTAATATATAAATATCCTACATATGCAGAACCAGCAAATACAACTGCAAAAATACAAATTGCAATAACAAACTTCATCAAAAAAGTAAATAGTTTTTTCATAAAAATCACCCCAACTTAAATTGTTTCAATATTATTGCAAATTTCATTCTCTGCTTAGTATATTCTTTATTTTATAAATAATTATGATTATATAATTTTATATATACCATTATTTTTTTAATTTAAACAAATGAACCATTAATGGATGCTATTAAAGCATTTTACTATATGGTAGTTTATACGAATATTGCCATATTAAATTAAAATACCTCTAATTATGTATAAATTTTCTAATTTTTTTGACAAGTAAAAAGTAATTGAAAAGCACGAAACCATATTCCTATAAATTCAACATCCTCAGCTTATCTTAATAGAATATTTATATCTTTATTACTTTCTTAATACTGTATTTATAAGTTTTCTGATAGTATGATGGGTGGCAATTTTATTTTCATATGACGATTTAACTTGCCGAATTTATGAAATAATAAAATTGTAATTATAGAATTTAGAGAGTGAGAAATTATGTATATAATTATTATAGGCTGTGGAAGATTAGGCAGCAACTTAGCAAAACAGTTGTCTGATGAAGGTCATGATATTTGCATTGTTGATCGTGACAGTGATAAATTAAATGTACTGGGGACCGGATTTAATGGCCTTAGAATAAAAGGTATTGAATTTGATAATGATAAGCTGATTGAAGCAGGCATAGAACAAGCTGATTCAATTTTGGCAGTCGCATCAGATGATAATATCAATATAACCGTGTCCTTAATATCCGAGAGAATTTACCATGTTCCAAATGTCATTGCAAGGGTAAATGAACCAGGAAAAAAATATATTTATGATAAACTGGGAATTAAAACTATAAATCCTATAGACATAGGAATATCAATTTTAAAAAGAATGTTAATTGTAAACAATCCGAACGCTATTTATGAAATCAACAATGAATATGAAATTACTGATATCTTTGTAAGCAAAGAAAAAGCAATGACTGTTGACAGCATTGAAAAACACTGCTCCTGTATAATTTCCTGCGTAATTAAAGACGAAATTACAATACTTCCGCAAAAAGATCAGCTTGTTCAAAATGGAGACAGGATAATTTGTACTGTACAAAAAAATCATAAAAGAAAGCTTTTTAATTATCTTACAAAGGGGTCAATACTATGAAAACTATAATTATCGGCGGCGGGAAAGTAGGTTCCAATCTGTTTAAGATATTAAAAGAAAAAAATTACGAAGTCACTGTTATTGAACAAGATAAAGACACATGCTTAAAAATTGCCGAAGATATAAGTGCTGATGTGATTTGCGGGGATGGTACAGATTTAGAAGTTCTAAAAGATGCTGGCATCGAAGAAGCGGAAATA
Source organism: Sedimentibacter sp. (assembly GCA_049656425.1). Lineage (GTDB taxonomy): Bacteria > Bacillota > Clostridia > Tissierellales > Sedimentibacteraceae > Sedimentibacter. Next base: position 124 of record JBASLQ010000537.1, on the reverse strand, counting down.
ATTGCAGCTGTAACAGGTACAGATGAAGAAAATCTTGTTATTTGCCAAATAGCAAAAATTAGTTTTAATACAAAAAAAACAATTGCTCGTGTAAACAATCCAAAAAATATTAAAATGTTTAAAA
>JBASLQ010000536.1:0-1787 GCA_049656425.1 Sedimentibacter sp. | reverse complement strand
GAGATACGCCCATTAAAATAATGGCTATACCCAGAATTGTAATCAGTATGCGAGGGATGAATTTATTTTTTCTTTTCATGTTACAACCTTTCTGCAACTTAAGCTTCTGTAGCATGCTGAATGGCATGGCCCAGCCAAAACATCAATTATTGCTTTATAAATATTAAATTTTTATCACCGGGAACAACATAAGAAATTATAATTTTATCAGCTGTTGTGTTACCTTCCAGCGAAAAATCCAGTGAAATACCGCTTTCTACATGGTATAGTTTCATATTGGTGGCAACATCATACCTGCATTCTCCAAACTCATACCAGGTAAACACATAGTTGTAGGATGTGTTGTTGGGAGGATTATTCAAAGCTGACATATATTCTTCATCAAATTCCACAAATACCGTCTCCTTATCCCCATCGAAAGTAAATGTTGCATTTGTGCTTATGAATGCTCCATTGTGTGCTTCCGGCTCCGGACCCTCTACACTTGGAGGTCCGTCATTGCTTTTTTCACAGCCAATTAAAGATAACAAAAATAACAAAACAACTGCCACTATAAGCAGATTATGAATGCCTGATGGTAACTTACCAATTATTGCTTTCATAATTGCCCTACTTTTCAACAACTCTTGTATTTTTAGGACAATTCTTCAAAATATATTCCTTTACAAACTGGAAATCCTCTTTGGCTGCATAAATTTGATTTCGTTTCAAGGATTCATTGATATAAATTGTATTCCTTCTTGTGCTTATTTTAATTGATTTAACCTTTTTAAAATTTGTGTAGAGACTTTGCTTGGAGGCCCCCAAAAGACCTGCACCTCCGGTAGAAAGGCTGCCTGCTGAAACACCAATCAAAGCTGTAAGAAAACCCAAAGCCTGCGCCTTTTTGTACTGTTTATCCAGCTGAATATGATTTATTCCCTTATCATCCATTTTAAATAATACATAGTACTTCCCTCCATACATGAAACCCAGCACAATATATGCCACAATTAGCAGAACCGTCATTATAACAATGCCATAGCCGATCATGGTAATCAATATTTTAAAAGCTTCTTCCATTCCATCTCCCAATGTCAGAAAAAACATAAGAAGTGCCGGAACCGCCAGGGCTATTAACAGAACTTTATATGTAGTAATTAATACAGCAGGATTTTTCCAGAAGGAAAATTCATACATCCAATGGTAGCTGCCTGTTTCGCTTTTAGTAATGTTTTTGCCTGTCTTAATTTCTGCTTCCTTAACAATTTGTTTATCCTTATCATTATCACTGTTTTCTTCTTCACTTATCTTTTCGTATTCCTGTACAGCTTCAATAATTTCTGATGCTTCCTCCGCAGGTTTTATCCTCAAAGGCTCACCACAGTTCTCACAAAACGCATCATTATCTTCAATCTTGTACCCACACTTTTCACAAAACATATACTTCCTCCTGCTCTATTTAAGAAAAACAAATTATTGCTTTAAATTTACAAACTTAATATCTAACTAAAGTTAGAAATAATTAATCTTCATTGGTTATTCTGAACATGATTGTTGACAGTTCTTGTTCGCCGGTCAGCACGTATTTGAGCCTGCCGCTGATCATGTGCCCTGAGGGGTATACCTTAACGCCACATATCAATGTTAAGTCCTCCTCTTTTGGAAGATATTCTCCCTCTATTTCAGGGGCTGTAATTATGCTCTCATCAAGAATAAAAGCAGGTATTTCATCAAGAATTATATTTTCCCCAGAAAAATTAAGTTCTATTATAAGCCTGTCGCTTTTAACAGTACCTGTGCAGCGC
>JBASLQ010000535.1:0-8812 GCA_049656425.1 Sedimentibacter sp. | reverse complement strand
ATTAAAGAATGTGATTCAACGGTCCGAATTCTACAGAAATTACTACCGGGAACATGGTGTGAATCTCGAAAAAACGGATCAGATAGCGTTGGAAGACTTACCCATCATCGATAAAAACATCATGATGGAGCATTTCGATCAGTTTGTTTGTGACAAGAATTTGAAAAAGATCGAGTTAGAAAAGTTTGTGAGTGATCCTGTCATGGTGGACAAAAAGTACAAAGGCAAATATGAGGTGATGCATACTTCCGGTTCATCAGGAAAGATCGGTATATTTGTCTATGGTCCAAACGATTGGTCAAGGCTGGAGGCTTTGGTGTTCACCAGAGTATCAAAAAATAAACTTCACCTTTTTAAGAAGACAAAGCATGCTTTTATTGGTGTAACAGATGGACATTATGCCGGGATAAGCCTTGCAAATGATGCACCTAAACTATTATTTGATTTTCTTCCAATAGATATAAACCGACCGATTCAGGAATCGATTACTGAACTGAACATATTCATGCCGAACAGCCTTAGCGGATATTCTTCCGGAGTGTACCTTCTTGCTCTGGAGCAGCTAAAAGGTAACTTAAAAATAAAACCAGAGAGGATATTGTGTTCTGCTGATCTGCTGACAGATAGTATGACCGAGGTGATATATAAAGCATTCAATGTTAAACCTATAAACTTCTATGCGGCCTCTGAATCTATAGGAATGGCCGCACAGTGTGACTTAAATGAAGGAATACACATGTTTAGCGATTGGCATATTTTTGAGGTTATAAAGCAAAATGGGGAACCGGCAGGACGAGGAGAATCAGGAGATTTAATCGTTACAAATCTTTACAACTATACACAGCCTCTAATACGTTATAGAATGGATGACAAAGTAATTATGGAGGAAAAAATATGCTCTTGCGGATGGTCGTTCCCTCTTTTCAGAAAAATAGAAGGTCGTGAAGAACAGTTTCTCAGTTTTGAAGATGCGAATGGGAATAAGGAGTTTATCCATCCAATTGTTTTTGTAGAGTTCATTGTCGTTGGACTGGAAAGGCTTCAAGTTGTTCAGATCGAGAAAAACAAATTGAGGTTGAATGTTATTATTCGTGAAGACACAGACGCTACTGTTTCTAGAATAAGAAACAGAATGGATGAAATATTGAAAACAAAGAAACTGACAGATTTTGTCGAATATGAAATAAATATAGTCGATGACATCTCAAATGATCCCAAGACAGGAAAATATAGATTGATAATACCTTTTAAAAAGGAATAATTATTATCCTGATTTGTTCCGAATTTTTTGATTAATGCGTTTAATATAGTAAATTTTTACATTTTTTTAAAATAACATGGTTAAAATTGCTCAATTTAGGGTATATTCTATAAGTAATATAAATTTTTATAAATGAGGTGAATTTTATGGATGTTTCTTTAAAGAATATATTATTGGCAGGAATAGGATCCATGGCTTATTCGTATGAGAAGAGTGCTGATATTATAAAAAATCTTATAGAGAAAGGTGAAATAACAGTAAATCAAGGAATGGAATTAAATGAAGAATTAAAACGCAAAAAAAACAGTGAAAAAAATACAAATGAATCCGGATACACCATTACACTTGAAAAATTAAAAGAAATGATGTCAAGCTTAAACATTGCAACAGAGGAGGATATAAAAGGATTAGAAAACAGAATCAGAATACTTGAAGAAAAATAACTTTATATTATGTGAAATGAAGTGAAATTATGGATGTTAAAAATGAAAAGCAACGGATGCATGAAATTTTATCGGTGTTTTTTAATCATGGCATCGGAAAAGGACTTACAACCAAAAATATACCTGTTAGCTTAAGAAAATCATTTGAGGAGCTGGGTCCTACATTTATTAAAATCGGTCAAATATTATCTATGCGCTCTGACCTGCTCCCCGAACCATATATCAAAGAATTTCAAAAGCTTCAGGATGATGTAAAGCCTGAACACTTTGAAGATATCAAAAATGTTATAGAAAACGGTTTACATAAACCAATCGACGATATTTTTTTAAGATTTTACCCTGAGCCAATTGCAAGTGCATCAATGGCACAGGTTCATTTGGCGTACTTAAAAAATGAAACAAAAGTTGTGGTTAAAATTCAGCGACCTAAAGCTCAAGAAACTATGATGAGTGACATAGCTATTTTAAAAAGGCTTGCAAAGCATATGAAACATGTTCCTCAAAATAAAACATTAAATTTTCAAGAAATTATTGAAGAACTTGAAAATTCAGCAATGAAAGAAATGGATTTTTTAAATGAGGCAGAAAATATTAAAGAGTTTCATGAAAATAATGCAGATGTTAAATTCATAACATGTCCTGTTGTATATGATGATTACACAACAAATAATATTTTGGTCATGGATTTTATTGATGGCATAAAAATAACCGATATCGAAGAATTGTCATATGAAGGATACGATATAAACGAGATATGCTTAAAACTAGCAAATAATTATTTCAAGCAAATTTTTGAAGATGGTTTTTTTCATGCAGATCCACACCCCGGCAACATACTTATTAATAAAAATAAAATAGCATATGTTGATTTTGGCATGATGGGTACTTTGAGCATCTCATTGAGGGATAAATTCAATGATTTTTTATTTGGGTTGATTTCCGGTGATATTGATGAAATGACTCAGGCGGTTTTGAAAATCAGCATTAAAAAGGGCGAATTGAATATAAAAGACTTTCGCTCAGAAATTGAGTCAGTTTATAACAAATATATTGAGATATCACTATATGATGTTGATTTAAGCATGCTCTTTAATGATATTTTTGGTGCATGCAGAAGAAGCCATTTATCAGTTCCGAGGGAGATAACAATACTTTTTAAGGGCATTGTTACTATCGAGGGTGTGCTTGAAAAATTATCTCCGGATATTAACATTACGGAAATGTTGATGCCTTATATTAAAAGTCAGATGTTTAAAAATATTGACATAAAGCGCAAAATTGATGATAGCATGATGAACTTTTATTTTTTATCAAAATCTGGCTCTAAAATCATAAAAAAACTCATGAAGCTAATAAGTAATGATTCATCAAGCAAATTGAAAATTCAAATAGAACATATGAATTTGGAATCTTCTGTAAGTCGACTAAACCGTATGACTAACAGGGTTGTATTTAGTATTATCGTGGCTGCAATAATCATTGGTTCGTCGATGATAGTAAGTGCTGAGATAGGTCCGAAACTATATGGTATTTCAGCGATTGCTGTAGTTGGTTATGTTGGTGCACTCGTAATGGGTTTATGGCTTATAATATCAATAATTAGGTCGGGGATGTGATGCGTCCCCAAAAACTTCAAATTGATTTAAAACAGGAATAAATTCTTTACCAATTTCACTCAGAGAATATTCAACTTTGGGAGGTACTTCAGCATAAACGCATCTTCTAATCATACCATATTTTTCATGTATACGCAGTTGATTTGTATGTACTTTTTAACTTAAATTATTCCATTTACACGGTTCGTTTGACACTCCCAATATAAAACTATAGGCTTTATTTATATGTACTGTTAAAATCAATCTATATCATAAAATACGTCTTCTAAACCTATAATCAAATCATCAAACAGACTTGTTTTAAATTTAGTAATAATCTTTTGTTTTTCATCATCAGTCATTTTTTCCAATATATAATCCGGGTAAATCGAATAGACAGAATCTAAAGTATATTTTCCATCCTTTAATAAATATACATCTATTGATTTGCTTAAAATGTCAACTATCCAATATTCTCTAACGCAAAATTTTTCATATAAATCTTTTTTATAACCCTTATCATTTGTTGCAGTACTTGGGGACAATACCTCAACTATTAAGTCCGGAGATCCATAAACACCATTGTTTTTAATTATATCACGGTTGCAAGCAATCATTAAATCAGGAACAACATTATTTTTTTCATCTAAATATACATCCACACCATCAGCAAATACCTTACACTTTTTTCCTTTTAAATAAGTATTAAATATAGTTGAAAGATTGACTATCACTGTATTGTGGTTTGGAACAGGTCTGGGGGTCATGTAAATTATTTCGCCATTTAATATCTCATAATCCATATTATCATTACTAAAAGCTAAATGATTCATATATTCAACTCTCCTTGTTCTTTTTGATGTAATTATAATTCATCTGATATAATTTATCAACAACAATAAATGAAATATAAACTGACGGTGCTTGTGAAACCTCCGAAAAATAGGGGGTAAAAAATTAGAAATTTATAAACTTACACCTTATTAACTATAAATCCGTTGTGGCATCTCAGATATAATTCCGTGTCAATGATCTATTCAAGCTCCTTAAAATTCATTCTGACACTTATATTCTCCTTGTTCTCCATATATATGTTAATATAATTTACGACTTTTTCAAAAATACATATGCATATTTAAGCAAAAAATTAAAAAACATGGTGTATTTTTCTAAACCATGTTTTTTTAATCTCAAATTATTTAATTTAAAAAATAAAGATTTTTTGCCTTTATTTTTCATAATCCTACTAATTTAGAGGTCCGTCCCCAGTGTTTTCTCTTAAAGCAGAGCGTTCATTTCCTGAAGAAGTTCATTTATATCTTCAAGAAGGTCGTTTCGATTTACTTGTAGTGTCAAAATTTCGTCATATGCAGCGTCCATTGATTCGTAATCTCTTGCTTTTATAAACTCTTTATTTTCTACAACAACCGATTTGATTTGACCTTTTGTATCTTCGAGAAGCTTTACAAGTTCAAGCACCTGAGAATTATACTCTTCTAATTGAAAAATGGTTTCTTCTGGCAATTCGGTACCATTTTTCTTAATTTCATCCAAAGACTGAAGTAAGTCTATTCGTAGCTGATTAGTATTAGCGGCAATGGCAATATTTTCATTTGTGTTATTGAGAATTTCTTGTTGCTTTTCTGTCAATGATTGTTTGAATTCCTCAAATTTTATCAGTTTTTCCTCGTTTGCTATTTTTAGTTCTTCTATGCGTGCTTGCTTTTCGTTTAAAGTTTCAATACGATTATCTAGTTTGCTGTTTTCAGTTGTTGTTGCAAATGCAGTCATACTCATACTCCCTATTATTAATGCCACCATACATAAACTTATTATTTTTTTCATTTTAAAACCTCCTAGTTATAATTTTTGAAATTTTATGGGTTTGGAATTTCTAGTTCTTCAATATTAACATCTTCAAGACTACCCATCACTTCTTCAAGATTTTTCAGCATCGAGTACACTTCTTCTAGTGTTTCTTCTTCAACCTCTGTGCTATTTCCTGATGAATTCTGCACAGTATCTGTTTTATCTTCTTGTGATGGCGTTGCAGATTGTTCAGAGACATCTTCTTGTGATGGCAATGACGATTGTTCAGAGACATCTTCTTGTATTGACATTGACGATTCCTCAAGATTGCCTGTCTTTTCGCCGTAACAAGCTGTAAGAATTAAACCTAACAGTACTATTGTCAATAGAATTAAATTTTTTCTTATTGTACTCACCTCCTTTTTCTATATAATACAGTACAATACTACCGCAAATCAACGGATAGCCTGTGGCAATTTTGCGGCAAATCTGCGGCAGCTCTTTTTTTTTATATTTAATTGTGATACTATAATAATAAGGTGAGTGTATATGAAAAAAACAATCTATATAGCAGATGATGAACAAAATATCCGAGAATTGATTAATATGTTTTTAAGTAATGAGGGTTTTGAAGTGACAGTATTTTCAAATGGTGATGAGCTTCTTGAGGTATTTTTGCAAAAGCCATCTGATATGGTGATCCTTGACATCATGATGCCTGGCACTGATGGTTTTTCCCTTTGCACTCAGATAAGAAAACGAAGTAATGCACTCATTATCATTGTATCAGCTAGAGACAGCGAGATAGATAGAATAATGGGAATTACACTTGGTTCTGACGATTATATGATAAAACCATTTTCTCCTATGGAGCTTGTTGCGAGGGTAAAAGCTTTGTTTCGCAGACTTGAGCTTGATATGGGAAGCATATCTTCTGATGTTCTTTCATATGGCAATTTTGAAATAAACTCGGCAACAAGAGAGGCATATGTTGCAGGCAGCCTGTTTGACATGTCTCCGACTGAGCTGGTATTGATGGCTTATATGCTGCAAAATATAACACGTGCAGTATCTAGAGAGGAGCTTTTGAAAAATGTGTGGAAGTTTGATTTTGAGATTGATACTAGAGCTACAGATGACGTTGTGAAGCGATTACGCAAAAAACTGTCGGCAGCTGGTGCAAATATTCGGATAGATACAGTTTGGGGTTATGGATTCAAATTATGCAAGGAGAGTGAATAAAAAGTTGAAACAAAGTAAAAGTATGAATAACAAAATACGTACGCCATTTCTTGTTCTGATTGTGATATACGCTCTTGTCACTCTTGTGCTGTTTAATGTTGCAATTAGGGTATACCTGGAAAAAAATGCAAGAAGTGAATTGCTGGCAGTTGTTAAAACTATGGAAACAACAGTTGATAAAGAATTTACAGGAAATTGGCGTAATTTTACAGATAAAAGTTTAGACAGTTCCTTTATAAAACTCTATAAAGCTCTGAATTCTTCCAAACTTTCTGTCAATACAGAAATGCTTCTTTTTAATAGGCGAGAGGAGTTATTGTATCCTAAAGATGAAACAGATAGCTTTGTAAACGAAGGGTTAGTAGAACAGATATCAACTCGTTTAAATTCTATGCAGGATAAAAAAATATATACATTGCGTGTTGGTACAAAGAGGTATTTAATATTGTCGTATCCTCTTACGGATACGGCAAGGGAGAGTCCTAAAATTGTTTTTGTAGCACATATGACATCAGCTATTTATATGATACGTGCCATAAATCTCATTTTAATCTGTATTATGCTTGTTGGTGCTGCCATAGCTGCGTTGATAGCAAGCAGATTGTCCAGAAATATTGCACATCCTGTTATAGAATTGTGCGAAATGACAAAAGAAATTGGAAGTGGTAAGTTTCAGTTACCTAAACAATCTAATGTCACAAATGATATTCTTGAGCTGAACATGCTTTTTCAAAGTATAAGTGAAATGTCATTGAGGCTTGAAGCTTATGACAAGTCACAGAAAACATTTCTGCAGAATGCCTCACATGAATTGAAAACACCACTTATGTCAATACAGGGTTATGCAGAAGGAATTGAACAAGGGGTGATAACTGATGTAAAAAAAGCTGCAAATATTATATGTAGCGAAAGCATGCGTCTTAGTGCACTTGTTGATGAACTGCTGACACTGTCAAGAATTGAAAGTCAAACATATGCAAAAGAGCTTATCACTGTTAATCTTTGTGACATACTCAAGGAATATGCACAGAGGATAGGTGGTTTTGCTGCTAAATCACAGCGTCAATTAAATCTTTCACTGCCGAAATATCCACTTTACATCATGGCGGATGATACTCTTTTATCACAGGCTGTGATGAATATTGCTTCAAACTGCCTGCGATATTCAAAAACTGCCGCTGACATTGAACTTCTCCATGTTCAATCCAATGCAATTATCCGTATAATGGATGATGGTGATGGAATACCGGAAACTGACATTTCACATATTTTTGAACGTTTCTACAAAGGAAAGGGAGGCAATTTTGGGTTAGGTCTCGCCATAGCAAAATCGGCAGTTGAATTTATGGGTGGGAGTGTAAGTGCATATAACAAAAGTACAGGAGCTGTGTTTGAAATAAAATTACCGCTAGTGCAAATTTCTATGTGAAATCCATATACAAAATTTTCCCTTCATAATTCTTAAGCTTTTGACTATTTTTATTTTATAATTTGTTGCTATACTTTTATGTAAATAAAGATATTTACAATTATGGAGGTATTTGTGATGAAGCAAAATATAAAATATGTGATTATTGTTTTATGTGTGTTGTTTTCCATGACGGCTTGTGCACCAAAGAGTGATGAGTTGTTATCTCAAGAGGAAATAAAACCCGTGAAGGTAAAAGAGGTTAAGGAAGAAACTATTCCTATTGATATGATATATATGGGAATTGTGAGTGGAAAAGAGATAAAAAAATATAGTTTTAAATCTTCGGGTAAAATAGCAGAGTTTTATGTGCAAAAGGGTGATAAAGTAATAAAAGATCAAATGTTGGTGCAGTTAGATACACAAGAATTATTATATGCTGCTGAAGGGGCGAAGGCACAATATGATGCAGCACTTGCCCAATATAATAAGGCATCAAATGGAGCGACAGAAGAAGATGTTAACAAGGCAGAGCAAAATGTTAACAAGGCACAGTTAGCCTACACATACTCTAATGAGACATATAAACAGACTCTAGCATTGTATGAGCAAGGGGCGGTATCTGAAGACACATTAGAAAAAGCTAAGCTTGATGCAGAAATAAAATCATCTGATTTAGCTCAGGCAAAACAGGTTGAACAAGAGGTAAAAAAGGGAACAAGGGAAGAAGACAAACAGACATTATATAATCAATTGAAGTCAGCTGAAATAAATTATGAATCTAAAAAAAGCATGCTTGATGACGGGGCGATATTAGCTGACATGGATGGCTATATAGTTGATGTTTTATATAAAGAAGGTGAAGGTTGAAAATTAAAGTAGGTATAGTCAATAACATTTGCGAGCAAGACAAAAAGACCACCCAATGCTGGTCAAAAAATTGAATATTGATAAAAGTTAAGGTTATGCAGTAGCTGACTTGATCTTATAACCATGAGACTGTGCCATTAAAATAGCCTGCTCAACTGTGATTTCACGAGTAACAGGAATAGCA
>JBASLQ010000534.1:0-4087 GCA_049656425.1 Sedimentibacter sp. | reverse complement strand
CTGATAAGTGGTCTCCTGGTTACGATGGTGTGCGTGTTACTGTAGTTCGAGCAAGTGACCATGCCACAGTAACTAACCCTATTGATTTAACCAATAAACAACCTCCATCTACTATGTTTCACTTTGGTAAGGTATCTAAAATTCAATATAATGGTGGAAGAAATTTATCTCCTATTCAAGGTGCATATTCTTACATTAATCCATCTCAAACAATGCCAAGAATAGTGAGTACGAATGGTAGTAGCAATATAGCAGCCATAAAGAGCTATTTTACAGATGAGCAAGTTATCCGCTCAATTGCATCAATAACAGGAATGGATTTCGATATTCTAATTGGTGGAGATTATAAACTTCTCTTAGAGCCAATGGCGTATTATACATTTCAAGGAGTTATGATAGCTACAACTGCAACGGAAGCTGCCATATATGATGAACAGTTAAGTGGATTGCTTAGAAATAAGATGGTATCTTTATCCCATAAAAACTTGCCCCTTGCTATGTTTCTAGAGGTAGGAGACTTGGGATATCCAGCATGGAGTGGCAGTACTACAAAAGCGGCCTCAAATGCAGATATAAAATCTTCTCTGGGACTTGGTATCGTGCGTTTTACAGAACAGCCTGAACCACCAATCGTAAGCGCATATGATTATGAATATAGAGTAAATACTGAGGTTATCACTGCCGTTATGGTTAGTGGAGGACAATCTGATCCTGATAATCCGACTCGTGTGAGTTTTATTATTGATGGTAGAGACTATAATGTTGGGAATGTATATTACCCAAGTGGCGACTCTCAGCTTGCATGGGTGAAATGGACAACTCCTGATACGGAACAAGATATGGTAATAGATGTAATAGTGAATGGACCGGGCAGCACTACGAAATCAATTATTAATGTTAAGATTGTTGATTTAGATAAAAATCCTCCACCAAATCCTGTAGCTGATGATAGAAATGACTCTTTCTCTTATACATCTGTTCCAAATAGAGAAGAGAAAACAAATGCAAATTGGAGCATATGGAGTCCTTGGTGGCGGGCATATTGGATGTGGCATAGTACAGGAGAGGACTCGGGATATTGGTGTGACCATGGTTGGTGGGAGTTTGATCTTCAACAATATACAGCAAGGCTTTCAAGTGATATGAGTATTAAAAACGATAGTAAGAATCCTACTGCAAGTGGAAGTGCTTTTAAAAGTGGATATGGAATCAATCAAACAGTGACTGGAAATGTGAGTAGTAATCAAAGTTCAGCTATTACTTATGCTCAAAATGCTGTTTCCTATTTCCCAGAATTTCGCTATGAAACCTACTGGAGATTATTAGAACGTGTTTCGGGTGGTTCAAATGCAAGGTTTGAGTTTAAGAAAAACAATTATTCCACTTATAAGAATCGTATACATTTTACTCCAATATGGATGCCAGACAGTGAATATACAGTAAATACATGGATTATAGATGCATGGACACCCGATGGAATGCTTTCCATGAATCTTACAGACACATTAACAATAAAGGGGAACTTGTGGCAAGACTGGCATATAGCACCCTTAAATCCTTAAACAATACAGAAAAAGAAAGGTGGATTTTATGAAGATAAACAAGAAAATAGCACTAACAATGTGCTTGGTGTTGATTAGCATTTTGATGTTTAGCACTACAGCATTAGCTTCAGGTACAGGGGATGTTGCAGGGGCAATTGAAGATACTTGGAGTGATGCATCAGAACAGATAAAAACGGTTGTAAATAAGGTTGTGTTCCCTGCAATTGACCTTGTGTTAGCAGTATTCTTCTTTGCAAAACTTGGTACTGCTTATTTTGACTATAGGAAGCATGGACAATTTGAATGGGCAGCACCTGCAATATTGTTTGCATGTTTGGTGTTTACTTTAACAGCACCAGCATATATTTGGACTATACTTGGGATGTGACGAAATATAATAATTATACCAAGTTGTCTTAATACAGCCGACTTGGTATAATTATTTAAACTTAGATTCCAGTTTTAGACTATAATTAAAATAAAATAAGTATTGTAGTGTTTTTAATGAACAGATATTTCACTTAAAGAGAGATCAAAAAAATAGGAAAGAGGTGATTTAATGATATATGTATCAATAGATACCAATGTATATGTTAATTTACTTACAGAAGTGTTGGCTAACGATAATGCAGAAGAAAAGGATATACCTAGTGAACTAGAGGATCTAAATCTTCTATGTAAAGAAGGCGTTGTAACATTATTAATTCCAGAGGTTGTAAAACTAGAGCTCCAAAAATCTAATAGTAAAGTTGAGGAGGATTACAAAAGGGAGTATTCTAAATTAATTGGATATATTGATAAATATTCTGAAAGTTCATGGAGTGAAATAAGGGAAGTAAAAAAGAAGGTTATAAATTTAATTGAAAGTGAACAAGATAATAAGGTTTGTTATTGGAAGGAAGAATATGATAAATTAATGAGTTTTTTTGAGAATGAATATATTCAACATATAGAATTAACTCCTGATATGATTTGTAAAACATATAAAAAGAAAATCGCTGGATTAATTACTGATAGTCAATTGAACGATGCATTAATAATAGAAAGTATTAATTGTTGCTTTAAACAGCAAGAAATGAATAGTGATGACTTACTGTTTTTTATTACTGGAGACAAAAAAGACTTCTTTACTAAAGGAGATATAGCAGGTTTTAGTATTTTAAAAGAAAAGTTTCAAATCCATAGCTGTAAAGTATATGGATTATATAATTTGAAGCAGCTCTATAAACATATAAATGCTAATTTTGATGTTGAACTTCCAAATGGAGAGATAGAAACCAAATGGAGTGAATTTGAAAAGAAATATCCAGATTGGGATTTTGATAATGATGAGGTTATAGAAGAATATGCTGATATTGAAGAAGATATTAATTTAATGATTAATAAGTTATTTGAAGGCAAATTACAAGATTTACCTAAAGAGATAATAGATATACGAAAAAGAGTGTTGAATGAAATAGAAAATATATTATTAAAATGTAGGAATATGATGTCTTGGGATGATAGAAGTGAATCGAAATTATATCGATGGTTAAATGGTAGATTTGAAATAAATTTATATTCCTCAAAATTAAGTGATTTGTTCCTAATTAGAGATAGCTTGCAAGAATATTTAAGGGTTCATGAGGAAATGGATGAAGAAATACTAGAAGAGCATGATTGAAAAAATACAGTAAATTTGATAAATCATTAAGAAACAGCAAATTTTGTTAAGCTAATCATACTGGCACATAGATAAATACTATGTGTCTTTTTTGTTTTTTTGAAAGTAGGTGAAAAAGTGTTTATCTGGGATTTTCTTTTAAGCGATGTGATGGATCAAATTATTGATTGGTTTTATGGTCAGCTTATAGGTTTTCTTGCTGATTTCTTTGCCCAAATGGGAAATATGGGAGTAGAACTTTTTGAGATGAGCTGGGTACAATCAATCGTTTTGTTCTTCTCTTACCTTGCTTGGTCACTCTATGGAACAGGACTTGTAGTGTCCTGCTTTGAAACGGGAATTGAGTATCAATATGGTAGGGGCAACATGAAAGATGCAGCCTTAAATCAAATTAAGGGATTTATGGCAGTTAGTCTCTTCACTACAGTGCCTATCGAATTGTATAAGCTCTCTGTTAATTTACAGGGAAGTTTAACAGCAGGTATAACAGGCTATGGAAGCGGAATCGGTGAACTTGCAACCTCTATTATTGGAGAATTGAATAATGTAGGAGATGTTGCGAATGTGGGTAGCTCAGGAATATTCGGTGGAATTTCTATGATAACGAGTCCATTTATGGCTCTATTTATTATTATCTTAATGGGTTATGCAGTGATTAAAGTGTTTTTTGCAAATCTAAAAAGAGGTGGAATTCTACTTATTCAGATAGCAGTTGGAAGCCTATATATGTTTTCTGTTCCTCGTGGTTACATTGATGGCTTTATTCAGTGGTGCAAGCAGATAATCGGTCTATGCCTTACCACATTTCTTCAGGCAACTATACTAACTGTAGGACTTATGGTAGTAAAAGATTATGCACTGCTCGGATTGGGATTAATGT
>JBASLQ010000533.1:0-1712 GCA_049656425.1 Sedimentibacter sp. | reverse complement strand
GGACAGCAGAAACTAGTATAATTGAACAGCAATTTAAAAAAATTCAGGAACAATTAATGCAATTGTCTACAGCATACTATAACATTTACAATTCTAAATGTTGGAAACTAACAAAACCAATACGATTGATTTTGGATAGCGTTAAATTTGTCTTTTATACTATTTTGAAAGACATAAGTCATTTCACTGCCCTGTTTGAGAAAGCTGTAAGGTATTTGAAACACTTCGGAATCAGAGCAACAGGCAAAAAAATTGAATATAAGTTATTTAGGCATAAAAGGATTAAAAAAAGGCCTTTTAGCCCGGTGGTGAATAATTTAATAGAAGATTGCAAAGATAAGGTGGAAACGGGTAAGTCAGTTTCAATAATTATTCCTACAAAAAATGCAGGGGAAGAGTATGAATTGCTTTTAAAGAATTTGATAAATCAAAATGGCTTTAGTGAAATTGAGATTGTAGTTGTCGATTCTGGTAGCACGGACAATACTGTAGAGATTTCTCGAAAATATGGTGCAACAGTTATCAAAATAAAACCTGAAGAATTTTCTCATTCTTACTCTAGAAATATCGGTGCAGAGAAAGCGACCAAAGAATACTTATGTGTAATGACACAAGACGCATTGCCAACTTCTGAATATTGGTTATATCATTTATATCGTACTATGGAGAACAATCCAAAGGTCGCTGCTGTTTCGTGTGCGGAATACCCCCGTGTGGATGCAGACTTGTACCATAGAGTCTTCGCTTGGAATCACTATAAATACTTAGGTGTAATTAATTCGGATGTAATAATGTCTATGCCAAATAGCAATGACCCAATACTATTAAGGCAAAATGGACAACTCTCAGATATTACCTGCTTTATTGAGCGAGATACCCTGTTGAAATACAGATATCGCGGCAATTTTGCAGAGGATTTAGACTTGGGAATGAGACTTATTACTGATGGGTATAAACTGGCCTTTTTAGGTAATGAAGTTTCTATACATTCACATAATAGAGCATCTTTTTATTACCTGAAGCGTAGATTTGTTGAGCTGGTAACTCTAAAAAAAATTTTTCCAGATCAGGAGGTAATAAGTTACCGCTTTGAACAAGTAATTAAGGAAACTGTGTTCCTTTGTTATCATATCAACATTTTAGCAGAAGAATATATGCAAGAATATATTACTAGTGACTTAAAAGCATTTCGGGAAAAATTTATTAAACGATATCGTGAAATTAGAATAAATTGTTTCCCAACTGTAAAATTAATTGAAAAGGTGGATTTATCTAATAAAATTGATACTCAAACAGTAGAATTTTTAGCTGACTGCTTTAAACAGTATAGAGAAATTGTAATTTCTAATGATGAACGTTACAGCGGATTAATGATAGATGCCATGGAGGGTTACTTTAACGTGGTATTTGATTTTATGGATTCATGTTATGAGGTCATAGACCTAGAGATTGTTTCAGAATTCTTTGAATGCGTTTTTAAAATTTACACAAGTGCGATAGGTACATTCTTTGCATATAGTTATTTATCAAATGAATATGATAGTATTAAGCACAATAACTTTTATAAATCAATTGGGGAGGGCGTATGAAAATACTATATATAGTACATCAATTCTATCCGCATTATGGGTCAGGAACAGAAAAAATTACATATAATATAGCTTCAATGATTCAAAATTCAGGGAATAAGGTTAAAGTAATAACCTATCGAG
>JBASLQ010000532.1:0-2037 GCA_049656425.1 Sedimentibacter sp. | reverse complement strand
ATCTTATAGTTATTCTTTTATAGTAATTTTCCAGAGGAAGATGCATCGAAAGTTTTTGTCCATCAATCGTAGTTCGCCGGAAAGCGGCATAGATGTCATACCACCCGTAACCGAAACCGATAAAAAGCCTGAATCCTCTATCCCCCTTTTTGAAATCGTGATACAAACCGGCTTCTGCAAATGTGCCGGGTGAAAATCCGGTATATTGAAATTTTCCGAGATTCTCCGGTACTGGATTCAAATCATTAACCCTTCGTTTTTCTATGGAAATGTATTGATATGGAATAGGTTCGAATAAAACGGAACCATTTCCGTAAATACCCATATTATACATAAGAGGACGATTGTAAAAAGCAGAGAGGACTATGTTTAGATGTTCAACACTATTATAGTCTAAATAATAACTACTGGTTTGCTCTGCATTCGTCCATTCCGCAACATCTAAAGGGGCAGCGAGAAACATAGCTCCGGCAGAAACTCCAAAATAGGGGTTGAACAAGCAGTTTTGACTAACAGAAAAATGATAAGCAACATTATTCGAATTAAAGTATAAACCGCCGTCCAAGCTAAGCGCTTTTTGCTTTTGAGCAAGCGAACAAACCGGATTCAAAAGAATACTTCCGACGATCAAAGCTATATATCCTGCATGTTTCATACCAAGAGCTATGTATTTCTGAGTCTCCTCCGATAAGTCTTTTATGCTCAAAATGTACAAAAATACACATTGATTTTCAATATGTTGCAATTCATTAAAATCGTTTTCCGGGGTTTTCGAAGTAAACTCATTTCTAAAATTTTAATTACTTGTGTTCAAAGCGTATTCCTTTCCACATTCCGTTATATTTTACAGCTCCGAAAATACTGGCTCCCTGGATAGCAAATTTGTCAGGAATATAACCAGTAATTGTACCACCAACCTTATAAGAAACACCACCTGATTGACTGAATCTTACAGTTTTTGACTATGCCTGTCTTATTTTTTAAACATTTCATGCAGTTTTAGACGACGCTAAGATAATGAGAAATAATAATATACGAAAATATTTCAAAGAACTTTTTGGGTGAATTTCACCTGCTTTATAAAATTTATTGTGCAAAAAAATTATCAACTAAATACTCTCTTCGTCTTTTCGGAGCAGACTCAATATTCAGATTTTAAATATGATCTTTTTAAGGTTTATGTTTCAGCATCGGAAAAAATCATATATTTGCCAAGTGAACATTGATTTTCAATATTACAGGGCTTTATTAGGCCCTGTAATATGCTTTACTGCATGAAAAGATATTGTGAATGCGTGTACATTATTTTATCTGATCGTGATGATTAAAGAGATACCAATATTTGCAACCGGCAGGATCTTCGGACCAATATTTTGACACCATTAATACGGTCGGCCAGCGAAGCTCGATCTGAACTTTGGTGTCATGCATGAAGTTATGGTATAAGACACAATAATATTAAAATATTATGACAGAGAAAAAAGACACATGGCAATTGATTGAAGAGCAACAAAAGAAATTTAATAGCTTAAAGTTGAGTGATATGATAGATTATGAAAAATATTATATCTACTCTATTATTGCTCACTCTACAGCTATCGAGGGGTCCACTCTCTCCGAGAAAGATACGCAATTACTTTTGGACGAGGGCATAACCAAAAAAGGGACTATACAGGAACACTTTATGAATTTAGACCTTAAAAATGCTTATGCTCTTGCTATTGAAGAAGCTAAAAAGAAATCACCTATTACGCCTGATCTGCTGAAAAACTTGAATTCTTTAATTCTAAAGAATACCGGTAGCATTATGAGTGTACCTGCGGGAACGTTCGATGCCAGTAAGGGAGAATACCGGTTATGTGGTGTAACTGCGGGAATAGGAGGAAAATCATATATGAATTATCAGAAAGTACCTGATAAAGTAGATCAATTGTGTGATGAATTGAATAAAAGAATTACAGAGGCAAAAGGGCTGAAAGACATTTATAATTTGTCTTTTGATGCTCATTTCAATTTGGTTACTATACACCCTTGGAT
>JBASLQ010000531.1:0-11163 GCA_049656425.1 Sedimentibacter sp. | reverse complement strand
GCTGGAAACTGCACTGTCTTTTAGAATAATAAGGGACTTTATGGTAGAAAAGTACAAAAAAGAGTCCCAAAATCGTATTTTTGTTGTTACGGATAAAAATAAAGGGGCATTAAAAAGTCTTTCGGATTTAAATGGATATAAAACATTTGAAATACCAGATGACATAGGTGGAAGATATTCTGTAATCACTCCGGTTGGACTGCTCCCGATGGCAGCTGCAGGTCTTGATACGGACGAATTCATAAATGGTCTTAAATCCGGTGCAGAAGAATATAAAATAAGGAATTTCGAACAAAATATATGCTGCCGTTATGCAGCGGCAAGAAATATTTTAAACAGGAAAGGCAAAGAGGCTGAAATACTTGTAAGCTATGAGCCTTCTTGTATTTCAATAGCAGAATGGTGGAAACAACTGTTTGGAGAAAGTGAAGGAAAAGACGGAAAGGGTATTTTTCCGGCCAGTCTTAATTTTACAACTGATTTGCACTCAATGGGACAATTTGTACAGGATGGCAGAAAAATAATTTTTGAAACTACAATTGTTATTGAAAACAGCAAGAATGATATTGTAGTTCCAGAAGATAAAAATGATTTTGACAAACTAAACTACATTGCAGGCAATACATACAGTTATATAAATGAAAAAGCATTTGAAGGAACATTTTTAGCGCACAATGAAGGTGATGTGCCCGGCATAGTAATTAAAATACCAATGATGAATGAGTTTTATCTTGGAAAGCTTTTTTACTTTTTCATGATGACATGCGCAGTAAGCGGGTATACTAATAATATAGATCCGTTCACACAACCAGGGGTAGAAGCTTATAAAAAGAACATGTTTAGATTGTTAGAAAAATAAATATCGTGAGAGCAGACTCTCTCGATAACAGAAAACACTAGGGAGTATATTCCCGTATTATAAGGAGATAATATGATAAAATTAGGAGAAATGCAAGAATTAGAAATAGCAAAAATAGTAGATTTTGGAGTTTATTTAATAAGTTCAGATGACGAAAAAGGGGAAGACAGAATATTGCTTCCAATTAAACAAGTTTCTGAAAATGCACAAGTTGGAGATAAAATAAATGTATTTGTATACAGAGATTCAAGTGACAGAATAATTGCAACTGTAAAAAGACCTAAAATTGTAATTGGTGAAATTGCATATTTAAAAGTTGTTGAAATGTCAAGAATAGGTGCTTTCATGAATTGGGGACTTGAAAAAGATTTATTCCTTCCATTTAAAGAGCAGGTAGGAGATATTAAACTTAATGGTGAATACCTGGTAGGAATTTATATTGACAAGTCAGACAGACTTTGTGCAACTATGAATTTATTTAATGTTTTACGTACAGATTCTCCCTACAAAATAAATGATATGGTTACAGGAACTGTATTTAGTTTAAAAAGAGGCCTTGGAGCAATGGTTGCAGTAGAAGGCAAATATCTTGGATTAATTCATGAGGGAGAAATTTTAAAACCTATGAGACCGGGAGATGTTGTAGAGGTCAGAGTAAGCAATGTTAAAGAAGACGGTAAACTGGATTTAAGTTTGAAAGATGCGCCAAGACTTCAAATTGACAAAGATGGAGAAAAACTTTTAAGTGTTTTATCAAAAAACAAAGGAAAACTTTCTTTGAATGATGACAGCAATCCTGAAATAATAAATGAAACTCTTAACATGAGCAAAAGTTCTTTCAAAAAAGCAGTAGGAAGACTCATGAAAAGAGGAGTCATAGAAATGACAAGAGAAGGCATCCGACTGACAGATGAAAACACAAAAAGAGAAAGCAAGCCAAGACAAGGCGCAAACAACAGAACTGGTAAATCAAGCAACAGAACGGGCAATAATTCAAATTACAGACAAAATGAAAGAACAAGCAGCAGTCAGGGTTACAAAGCAAACGACAGAACAAACAGCAGAACAAGTAACAAAAACAATGACAGGAATGATTCGTTCAACAAAAGGAAGTAAGCTCGTATTGACAAAAATGGTATAAAGAAGTACTATCCATAATGGTATATGCATAAGTAGGATATTTATTATATTTTTGTCTTATGATTATATAAAAAAATATTTGTAATTTGAAGGAGAAATAATATGTCGACACCTCACAACAATGCAAATGAAGGACACATAGCAGAAACTGTGTTATTGCCTGGAGACCCATTAAGAGCAAAATTTATTGCAGAAAATTTTTTAAGTGATGTTGAACAATTTAATGCAGTAAGAAATATGTTTGGATATACAGGAACATACAATGGGAAAAAAGTTTCAGTAATGGGAACTGGAATGGGATGCCCATCTATTGGAATATATTCTTATGAATTGATACATATGTACGGAGTGAAAAATTTAATCAGAATTGGTTCATGCGGAGCATACGACCCAAATTTAAAACTGTTTGATATAGTATTGGCAATGGGTGCAAGCACAGATTCAAATTATGCGGTTCAATACAATCTGCCCGGTATTTACTCTGCTACAGCATCTTGGAAATTGTTGTCAAAGGCTAAAAATGTAGCTGACGAAAACAACATCCAAGCAACCGTAGGAAATATAGTAACTTCGGATATTTTCTACAACGAGGATTCAGAAAGTTGGAAACTTTGGACTAAAATGGGTTGCCTGGCAGCTGAAATGGAAACATATGCTTTATATTGCAATGCATCAAGAGCAGGAGTCAATGCGCTGACAATTCTCACTGTATCCGACTCAATAGCAAATCATTCAGAAACAACGGCAGAGCAAAGAGAAAAAGGATTTAAAGATATGATGAAAATTGCTCTGGAATTGGCATAAAAATAGGATATTTAAGCATCCCTATGGTAGAAAGGAAATTTTATGAAAAAAGCATGGGAAATAGCATATGATTTATATTCTAATGCAAAGCCGACTGTTTTAACTGAAGGAGAACAAGGATGGAGTGCCTTAAAATCTGTTTCGGATTTTTATGACGGCATTTTAAGCTTAGATTGGGCAAGTAATGTTCCCGGTTCCGGGGCTCCTGAAAAAGCTATGGTTTCAGCCATACAAGCTTTAGAAAACAGAGGATATACAGTTGAAAATGCATATGATTTGCTTCAAAAAGGCATAATGGCTCATACAGAAGGAAACAAAGTAGAGCTTCAAAAAATTTCAGCAGAGCTTAGAAATGAATTTTTAAATGCTAAAAAAAATGAAGAATCATCTTATTGGAAGTATAAATTTTACAACAGCTTCGAAGAATATGAAAAAAATGTAGTATTTCATGAAGCTGTTGATATAGATACAAATTCGGAAAAATTTAAAGACAAGATAAAAGCTGCATGGATGTCTCAGTTAATTGGAGCTGCTGTTGGCACAATGGTTGAAGGGTATACTTCAAAAAATTTATATGAAGCATTTGGAGATGTAAAAGGCTTTATAAGAGAGCCAAATACATATAATGACGATATAACATTTGAAATTGCATTTCTTGATGCATTTAAGGATAAAGGCTATGATGTGACAAGCAAAGATATAGCATTGTCATGGATAGGATTAATTCCATGCGGTTGGTCTGCAGAAGAACTTGCTTTAAGAAATATCCGAGCAGGGTACATGCCTCCCGAAAGCGCAAAATGGAATAATCCATTTAACGAATGGATTGGTGCACAAATGAGAGGAGCAATATGCGGCATGGTTGCTCCGGGAAATCCAAAACTGGCTGCAGAGCTTGCCTGGAAAGATGGAGAAGTATCCCATATTAACAATGGTATATTGGGAGAAATTTTTAATGCTGTAATGGCTTCTTTAGCTTTTGTTGTTGATGATGTGAAAGAAATAGTTAAAACTGCAATTTCTTTAATACCAAAAGACAGCGAATATTATTCTGTAGTAAATTTGGCATATGACAGCTGCATAAAAAACAGCGACTGGCACGATTCATTGGCAGAATGCGAACAAAAATACATAAAATACAACTGGATACATGCTTATCCCAATGCATGCTGTGAAATTATTGCACTTATGTATGGTGAAGGGGATTATGAAAAAACACTGAACATTGTTACTATGTGCGGTGTTGATGCTGACTGCAATGCAGGCATGATTATGCCCATATTGGGAATTCAAAAGGGGATGCGTATCATTCCAAATAGACTAATCGCTCCGGCATTTAATAAACTTGTGACTTATATGCGTAGTTATGAGGAAATTATGCTGGATGATTTAGTCATTGATACTTTAAAATATATAAAAATAGCAAAAAATTGGAGGAATTAGAAAATGAAAAAAGCATTATCTTTATTACTTGTAGTTATGATGATTTTCTCTTTAGCTGCATGTGCACAAAAACCAGCTGAAACACCACCGGCAGAACAACCAGCAGGTGAAACACCGGCAACAGAAACACCGGCCAAGCCATACAAAGCCGCTCTTTTATTAAATGGAACATTAGGTGACAAATCATTCTTTGACTCAGCTAATGAAGGGCTTCAAAAGTTGAAAGATGAAGTAGGAGAAGATGTTTTTGACTTCAAAGTTGAACAAATGGGAGCTACTGCTGCCGATGAGCCAAAATGGGCACCAACATTGTTAGATTACTGTGAAACTGGTGAATATGATGTTATAATCATCGGTACTTGGCAAATGATTGAAGCATTGGCAGATGCAGCTGAACAATTTCCAGACCAGAAATTTATATTCTTTGATGAAACATTTGATTTCACAACTGGAGATTACAGCAACATTTACAATGTATTGTACAAACAAAACGAAGTTTCTTTCTTAGTTGGAGCAGCAGCAGCAATGATGACAACTGACGAAAGTCTTCCAATGATTGATCCTGCATCTAAAAACATAGGATTCTTAGGCGGAATGGAAAATCCTATAATCAACGACTTCTTGTTAGGATATATCCAAGGAGCTAAATATATTGAACCTGATGTAAAAGTTGCTATAGCATATGTTGGAAACTTCTATGACTCAGCAGTAGGAAAAGACCTTGCATTGACTCAATATCAGCAAGGTGGAGTTGATGTTGGTTACAACGTAGCAGGAGCTGCAGGATTAGGACAAATCGAAGCAGCAGTTGATGCTAAGAGATATGCATTTGGCGTTGACTCTGACCAGGCAGCTTTGCTTCCTGAAAAAGCAGATTTCATTCCTACATCAGCACTTAAAAATGTAGGTAATTCATTATACAGAGCTATTACGCTTGATATGGATGGAAAACTTGAATATGGCGTTGCAGAATCTTTAGGTTTTGCAGAAGGCGGAGTTAATTTAGTTAAAGACGCTCATTATGAAGAAATGTTATCTGAAGAAATAAGAACAAAAATAGATGAATTAGAGCAAAAGATTATTAATGGAGAAATAGTTGTTGATAGTGCAATGGGAAAAACAACTGAAGAAATAGAAGCTATTAAAGCATCTGTTCAACAATAATTATTCTTTAATGAAATGATAACAGTCAGGCTATGCCTGGCTGTTATTTAAAAATAAATTGATAATTAATAATTGCTAACTAAAATAGTTGTCAATTGTTAGTCATTAATTTCAAAAAACGGAGGGAATCGTGAGCGAAAAAGTGCTGCAGATGAATAACATTATGAAAATATATCCTAATGGGGTAGTAGCAGTAGAAGACGTGACATTTGAGTTAGAAAAAGGAGAAATACATGCTTTGTTAGGCGAAAACGGAGCAGGCAAAAGTACGCTTATGAAAGTTTTGTTTGGGCTTGAATCACCTGAACAAGGAAAAATAATTTTGAATGGAACTGAAACTACTATCAAGTCGCCGCAAGATGCAATAAAAAAAGGTATAGGAATGGTTCATCAGCATTTTATGTTGGTTCCTTCACTGACTGTTGCAGAAAATATTATTCTTGGAACAGAACCCAAAAATGGCAGTATGTTTATTGATATGGACAAGGCTGTAGAAGTATCCAAAGCTATTGCTGAAAAGTATAATTTTGATGTGGATGTTACGGAAAAAGTAGAAGAACTGCCTGTTGGTATAAAGCAAAAAGTTGAAATATTAAAAGCATTGTACAGAGGCGCTGATATTTTAATATTAGATGAACCTACTGCAGTTTTGACTCCACAGGAAACAGATGAATTGTTTATTCAATTAAAGAAACTCAGAGAACTAGGTCATACTATTATATTTATTTCTCACAAGTTAGATGAAATCAAAGAAATATGCGACAGAGCCACAATAATGCGCAATGGAAAAAGCAAGGGCACATATTTTGTGAAAGATATTTCCACCGGCGAGATGTCAAGGCTTATGGTTGGCAGAGATGTAGTAGTAACATTTGATAAAAAACCTATACAATTAAAAGAAACTGTATTGAAAGTCAGAAACTTAAATATTGCAGGCTCTACAGGCGTAAAAAGAGTAAATGATTTGTCATTCGATTTAAAGGCCGGAGAGATATTCGGTATAGCAGGAGTTGAAGGAAATGGGCAAGGCCACCTTGTAGAAGCGCTCACAGGCCTTTCAAAAAAATATACCGGTGAAATTTTAATTTTAAACCAGGATGCTAAAAAGCATTCAATTAAAGAAATAAGAAATCTAGGCATGGCACACATTCCTGAAGACAGAATGACATTGGGCTGCGCTAAAAATATGAATATTATGGATAACCTGTTTTCAATTCAATATGATAATCCTGAGTATTCAAGCTCAGGAATGCTGAAAACCAAGAAAATAGAAAAAAGAGTAAATGAACTTATTAAAGAATATTTAATAAAATGCAAATCTTACAAACAAAGTGTAGGCATGCTTTCAGGCGGAAACATACAAAAAGTTGTAGTTGCAAGAGAATTTTCAACAAATCCAAAAATAATTATAGCAAACCAGCCAACAAGAGGAATAGATGTTGGAGCTGCATCATTTATTAGACAACGAATAATTGAGTTTAGAGATGCGGGAAGTGCAATAGTTCTGATTTCTGCAGACTTGAATGAAATTTTAGAGCTTAGCGACAGACTTGCTGTTATATATAAGGGACAATTTGCAGGTGTATTTAATGATGTTAAAAATGTTACTGAAGGCGAACTGGGAGAATATATGCTTGGCATAAAAAAAGACGATAAATTGGAGGGGATAATATATGAACAGTAATACGAAATTTAATGTGCTGCGAACTGTATTATCGGTTGGTATTGCATTGTTAATATCATTTGGAATTATATTTTTAACCAGTGAAGAACCGTTAAATGCAATAATACAGCTATTATCAGGCCCATTGCAGAGCCAAAGACGATTTGGAAATGTTATTGAAGCAATGATACCATTAATATTTACAGGTGTTGGTGTCAGCATCATGTTTGCTGCAAATGAAATAAATCTTGCAGGAGAAGGATCGTTTCATGTGGGTGGATTAGTTGCAACATTTGTTGCATTAAATACAACACTTCCAGCAGGAATAAGCCCAATTTTTTGTATTTTAATAGCCGGAATATGCGGAGCATTAGTTACAGCAATACCTGCTGTATTAAAAATTAAAACTGATTCAGATGTGTTGGTATCATCATTGATGATGAATTATTTAATATTATATTTATCAAATTACCTGCTGAGCAATGTGCTAAGAGACCCTAAAGCAGGTGCTGTTGTTTCATATGCTGTTCCTGATGTTACACAGCTTGGGACAATCTTTGAAGGGACAAGAATACACATTGGTTTATTTATAGCTTTGGCAGTTGCACTTTTAGGTTATGTTTTTATGTATAAAACCAAAACCGGTTATGAACTTCGATTAACAGGAGAAAACAGATCCTTTGCCAGATATTCAGGAATTAATGTTGTAAAAATCACATTGATATCTCAATTGCTTGGAGGATTTATTTTCGGTATTGGCGGTGGGGTTGAACTTCTGGGTATGTATAACAGATTTACCTGGACGTCACAGCTTGGTTATGGATGGGATTCAATAATAATAACAACGTTAGCTAAAAAGAATCCTTTATATGTACCGTTTGCAGCTTTTTTCCTTGCTTATTTAAGAACTGGGGCTTCAATCATGGCACGTTCAACAGATGTTGTTACAGAAATAGTTACTATCACTCAAGGAATAATAATTTTATTGGTTGTTGCTGAACAGTTCTTAAGCAAGTACAAACATAAAATGATTGCAAAAGAAGCTAAGGCTACATTAAGTCATGTAAAGGAGGGTGAGTAGCGTGATATTAGATGCTTTTTTATCGCCGGAATTTTTAAATGCAACTTTAAGAGCTACCACACCAATATTATTTGCTGCATTAGCTTCAGCAGTAGCATCTAAATCAGGCATTATTAATATGGCTCTGGAAGGAATAATGCTGTTTGCTGCTCTTTTTGGAGTGCTTTTCAGTGCCGCTTTCCAAAGCGCATGGCTTGGATTGTTAGCTACAATGGTGCTAGGCGGGTTTATCGGGTTTTTCCTGGCATTTTTCGTATTGAAGCTTAAGACTGATGAAATTTTAGCAGCCATTGCCATAAATTTAATAGCAAATGGAGCTACTATACTCATACTTCTTACAGCATCAGGGGACAGGGGTGTATCGTCTTCGGTTAACAGTATTGCAATTGAAAGAGTAGCAATACCGCTTATTGAAAACATACCATTATTAGGAGAAGTTTTATCAAACCAAAATATATTGACATATATATCGTTAATAATGGTAGTTGTAGTTCACTTATTCTTATATAAAACTCCACTGGGGCTTAGAATAAGAGCAGTAGGTGAAAATAAAGATGCTGCCGAATCTGTAGGTATAAGTTCTAAAAAAGTACAGTATATATCCTTAATTATAAGTGGTGTACTTGCTTCAATGGGAGGCTTCTTCCTTTCAGGAGGATATATGACTAATTTTACAACCAGCATGAGTGCAGGCAGAGGATATATAGCGTTGGCTGCAGCATCAATGGGAGGAAATACTTCTATAGGAGCATTTCTAGTGTCACTGCTCTTTGGAGCAGCGCAAGCATTGGCAAATATATTGCAGCTTGGTTCATGGCCTTACGAATTAATTCAAATGCTGCCATATGTAACAACATTGATTGGCTTAGGAATATACAGCTATATTAAAATGAAAAAAAGACAAAGATTAACTGGAAAATAGAAAGTTAGGAGACATAATGAAAAAGAGAAGCATAATAATAGATTGCGATCCGGGAATTGATGATGTTGTTGCATTGTCACTTGCCATTGCAAATGAGGATAAATTAAATATTTTAGGAATAACAACTGTTGCAGGAAATCAGACTATAGAAAAAGTTACAGATAATACGCTTGGTTTATTGTCATTTTTAAACAGTGACATAAAAGTTGCCAAAGGTGCCAAATGTCCTTTAATAAGAGAAAAACGACCTGCAATCAACGTTCATGGTGAAAATGGAGTTGGAGATTATCAATTTCCTAAAACCAAAAAAATATTTTCAAACAATGCAGTAACATTTTTAAGAGATACTATTTTAGCTTCAGAAGATAAAGTAACATTAGTGCCTGTTGGTCCTCTTACAAATATAGCATTGCTTATTAAAACATTCCCTGAAGTTATGGATAAAATTGAGCTTCTTTCAATAATGGGCGGAGCTACTGTTGGGGGAAACACAACACCTACAGCAGAATTTAATGTATGGGCTGATCCTGAAGCTGCAAGAATAGTATTTGATTCTAAGCTTCCAATAGTTATGAGCGGTCTTAATGTTACCCACAGCACAGGATTATTCAGGGATGATGTTAATGAACTGTTGACAAGTACAGGCAAAGTTTCCCATATGTGTGGAGAAATTCTGAATTTTTATTTTCGAGGTGACCATGTTAAGGCAGGAACATTTACACCTGTACATGATGCATGTGCAATAATGTATTTAATTCATCCGGAATTGTTCAGCCATAAACATATGGATGTAACTGTAGATTGCTCTGAAGGTATAAACAGAGGAAATACAGTTGCTGATATAAGAGAATGGATAAACTATGATGAATCATACCCGAAAGTTCTTTTAGAAGTTGATTTAGAAAAATTCAGAGACTTATTATTGGAGAATTTATATAAACTGGACGATGTATTAAAATAATAAATCATTCATGGAGGTATCATGGGTAAAGTAGTAGTAGTTGGTAGTATTAATGTTGATATGGTTTTTACATCAAACGTAAGACCTAAATCTGGGGAGACAGTTCTTGGCAGCACATTTTCAATTATACCAGGAGGAAAAGGTGCAAATCAAGCTGTTGCAGCCAGCAAATTAGGTGCCAAAATCTGTATGATTGGTTGCGTTGGAGATGACAGCAACGGCGAATTTTCAATTAAAAATTTGAACCTAATGAATGTTGACACAAATTGCATTGAAACAGTTCAAGGAATACCTACCGGTGTAGCGAATATAGTTGTAGCAGAGCAGGACAACAGCATAATTGTTATATCAGGTGCAAATTATGAAATTACAAGACACACAATTGACAAATATAAAGATATAATATTATCTGCAGACATAGTGCTGCTTCAGCTGGAAATACCATTGGATGCAGTGGAATATACCGCAGAGCTTTGCAGGAAAAACAACGTTAAAGTGCTTCTTAATCCCGCGCCTGCAGTTGAATTGCCAAAATCCTTAATAGAAAATGCTTCATATATAACACCAAATGAACATGAGCTAAATATTATTTTAGGCAAACAAAATAACACAGATGAAATAATGAAAAGATATCCAAACAAGTTAATTGTTACAATGGGTTCAAAAGGTGTTAAATATTATGATGGAAATGAAGTGAAATTAATACCTTCATACGAAGTTGAAGTTGTAGATACAACAGGAGCAGGAGACACATTTTGCGGTGCTCTCGGGGCTGCTCTGGTAAGAGGAGATGTCTTAGAAGATGCAATTAAATTTGCCAATAAAGCAGCAGCTTTATCAATAACTAAGCTAGGCGCACAAAGTGGCATGTCAACACTTGAAGAAATAAACAAAAAAAAATTTAATTAATAAAAAAGCAAAACTCAGGTACTAGGTACTTGAGTTTTTTTGATATATAATTTGTTATTAATGAAAAAGAACTACGAATGTAGTTCTTCCCACGTCTTCTTGAAATACCAATATTAATATAAGTAAGTAAATAATTGCTATATCTATATTAATGTATTATTTCTTAAAACAAATACTACGCTACAGTAACGTTGCTAGCTTGTGGTCCTTTTTGACC
>JBASLQ010000530.1:0-1681 GCA_049656425.1 Sedimentibacter sp. | reverse complement strand
GGAGCATACAGTGCAATTATGGATGGCATGGACATTCTTGTTTTCTCAGGAGGCGTTGGTCAAAACGCATACTATATAAGGGAAAAAGTCTGCTGCGGATTAGAATATATGGGTGTCGAAATTGATTTAAACAAAAATAAAAATCTAAACGATTTTGGAATTATAAGCAAGGACTCCTCCAAAGTAAAAATAATTGTTGTAAAGGCAAATGAAGAAAAGATAATAGCTGAAGACACATTTAATCTTTACGAAGAAATATATAGGCAAAGCAAATAAAGAAAGGTCATGTAATGGATAAAATTGTTGAAGCAAAGAGCTTTAGACAAATATCACTGTGGAGGATTGTGGACTAACACATGCTGTTCTCATCCACGCTGGAATGAAAATATAAATGATGCTGTAAAAAGACGGTTGTCAGAAGAAATGGATATTGAAGCTGTTGTTGATGAATTGTTCAGCTTTACATATTATTATAAGTTTGAAAATGGACTCACTGAGTTTGAATATGACCATGTGTTTGCTGGTGAATACAGCGGAAATTTTGAAATAAACAAAAATGAAGCAGAAGAAGCAAAATGGGTTGATGTAGATGAACTAAAAGAATGGATGAAAAATACTTTAATCATCGGATATGTATTAGCTGGAGAATAAATGTTTATTAAATATTAATATATTATATGCAATTTGCAAAAGATTGCTTATTTATTTAACTTTCC
Source organism: Sedimentibacter sp. (assembly GCA_049656425.1). Classification (GTDB taxonomy): domain Bacteria; phylum Bacillota; class Clostridia; order Tissierellales; family Sedimentibacteraceae; genus Sedimentibacter. Next base: position 965 of record JBASLQ010000530.1, on the reverse strand, counting down.
TTGAAGCTTCTTGCCAATTAAAACGGCTGATGCAGCTTTTAATACATCACCTGGAATAAATACCAGCATTCCCATTTTTAAAATACTTATAATTGCTAAGTTGTTTTCGAGCATTATATTTAAAATGTAATACATATATGGAAGTCCGATTGCATATATGATTAAAGTTCCTACCAATACTGCTATGGACATGTTTATAATCGTCTTTGGCTTATTTTCTATGAAATTACCAACACAGTAAGCAGCTATAATGCAGCCTGCCAAAAATCCAAAGCTTGGTTTGAATATTGTCTGCAGGCCTCCTGAAAAACCTGCAAATATTGGCAATCCTATTAATCCTAACAATACATATGTTATTTGAGAAAGCATAGCTTTTTTAGAACCTAAAATTATACCGGACAAAAGAACAAAAAAAGTTTGCAATGTAATAGGTACAGGGCCTATTGGTATACTTATGAAAGCTCCAATTGATGTTAAAGAAGTAAAAATTCCTATATGGGTTATATCTCTGATGCTTAATTTCATAATGAATTCTCCTAATTTTTATAATGTTTGACAATTGTTAATGTTATTAAGTTTTCTGACCGAAATTTCTCCAGAATGCAAAGTTTCCTTTTGACCATCTTTTTTGATGATTATTAAACCGCCATATTCATCTATATCAAGTGCATATACTTCAATCCACTCATTATTTTTATTGTATAATATATATTCTCCAAGAATCATGGAACGCTCTTTGTATAATTCTAAAAATTGCTTGTTTAGCAGATTTTCGCAAATGGATAAAACATTATTTATTAATTCAGCAGCAAGTTGATTTCGTATGCAAAATTTTTCATCCGCATGAAAGATGGAGCCTGCAATATTTTGTAGGTAACCTGGAAATTCTTCTTCTTTGGTTTTAACATTTAATCCGATGCCTACTATGACACTTTCAACCACGCCGCTTTCAAAATCTGTAACTG
>JBASLQ010000529.1:0-2873 GCA_049656425.1 Sedimentibacter sp. | reverse complement strand
CCTGTCAACAATATTTGTGAAGTGCTGCTGCGCCAAAATAGTTGTAGGTACAAGAATAGCAACTTGTTTTGAGTCCATAACTGCTTTGAAAGCAGCTCTCATAGCAACTTCTGTCTTGCCAAAGCCTACGTCGCCGCACAATAATCTTTCCATGCTCAAAGGCTTTTCCATATCTTTTTTAATTTCTTTTATGCACTTAAGCTGATCGTCTGTTTCTTGAAAAGGAAATTTGTATTCAAATTCTTTTTGCCATTCGGTATCAGGAGAAAATGCATAACCTTTAACAACTTTTCTTTGGGCATATAATTTCACCAATTCTCCAGCCATATTTTCAATGGCTGCTTTTGAACGCTCCTTGATCTTTCCCCAGTCAGCGCTGCCCATTTTGTTCAATTTTGGCTTTTCAGAGTCAGAACCAATGTATTTTTGTATAAGAGACATTTGGTCAACAGGTACATAAAGTTTATCTTCGCCTTTGTACTTAATACACAAATAGTCTTTTTTGATGTTTTGCACATCAATTTTTTCTATGCCAATATACTGACCGATACCATGATGTTCATGAACTACATAATCCCCAATTTTTAAGTCTGTAAATAAATCAATTTTTGAACCTTTGTTTTTCTTTGTTTTGTGAGCTTTTTTTCTGAAAGAACCAAATATTTCATTTTCCGTAAGCACAAGGATTTTATTATCATAAAATTCAAAACCCTTTTTTAATTCTCCAGGCACAATTACCACTTGTCCGCTTTCAGCTGTAATATTTGTATTTTTTGATAAAACGGTGCTGCATTCATAATCATTAAGCAAATTGTGCAGCTTTATGCATCCATCGCTGTTGCTTAAAATTATGGCAACTTTGTAGCCCTTGTACTTTAATCGGTTCAAATCCTTAGATAAATCTTCAAGCTTTCCATAGTAAGATGGTGCTTCTTTAAACATAAGATTAACAGTTGCATCTGTATTAAATATTTTATTTTTGCCATTTACTGATATAAAAGGTTTTTCTGAAATGCTTTTTATTATTTCCTTTTCAGTTAAATAAACATTGCTTTGTTTTGTAAATATTTCTCCTTTTTCAAAAAGTTCGCTGTATTTTAATTCAAAGCTTTCATTTAAAGTCTTTATTTCCTCAAAAATTCTTTCAGGTTCATCTATGACAAGAATGAAATCATCATAATAATAATCTAGGATGTTTACAAAACTGTCTTTTATGAATGGAACCAGAAGGTCAGCATTTTCAATGCCAATTCCTCCTCTTAGTTTATCCTGGTAACTGTTGTAAAGAGTTTTTAATTTTTTTTCGATTTCTTTAGAATTTTGTATGCTTTGTATTTTGCTAAGTCTGTTTTGATAATCTTTATCAATTTCAGATAAGATTTTTTTAATTTCCTCTTTTTGAAACATTAAATCACTGCAAGGTATTATTCTCATTGATTTTAAATTTTTAATTGAACGCTGAGTTTTTAAATCAACTGATCTTATAGAATCAATTTCATCATCAAAGAATTCTATCCTGCATGGATTTGTTTCAGATGGAGAAAAGACATCAATAATTCCACCTCTTACAGAAAATTGTCCAACCCCTTCAATGGCATCAACTCTCTCATATTTAAGCTGGATTAATTTGCTGCGCAAATCATTTAAATCATAATTCTTACCGTATTTTAATTCTATAATACTTTCCTTAAATCTATCTTTAGGCATTACTCTTGTAATAAATGAATTTACAGAAGCTGTTACTATTGATTTTTTAGAATGCAAAATTTTATCAAGAACATTTGCTCTTTTATATTCAACATCTTTACTAAGTGCATCAACATTATATAAAATAAATTCCTTCGGCTGAAATCTCTCCGAATCACAATTGTAAGCATTTATACTTTCTTCATATTTCCTGGATTTTGTTTCATTGCTTGTTAACAATAAAATTTTGCTTGCTGTAGTTTCAAGCAAATTGCATACTAAATAAGCCATGCTTTCTTCGTTCATACCTTGAACAAGCTGGCGTTTGCCATTTTTATAATTTTCAGATATATCATTGTATTTATCTGTTTTTTGAAATTGTTCAAATAAAACTTTGTTCATAAATAGTCCTTCTAACAATAGATTAAGCCTTAAAATCAGCGATAGGTAAGCAATTAACTGTTATCTATTGTTCGTGTTGTATTTCTGCATTGCACTGTCTGTGCCTTTTGTTATTATTTCAATAGCTGCTTCAGCTGCTTTTTCCACAATTGAGCTTAATGTTTCCATGTCAACAGCACTAAATTTTTGCAATACATAATCAGCTAAATCCATGTCAGGATTTCTTCCTATTCCTATTCTAATACGGGGAAAATTTCCGTTTCCCACATGAGCAGTAATAGACTTCATGCCATTATGTGTACCGGGACTGCCACTTGGTCTTATTCTGAGCGATCCAACCGGTATATCAATATCATCATAAATGACGATGAGATTTTCTAATGGAATTTTATAAAAATTAATTATTTCTTGTATGGCAATTCCGCTTCTGTTCATATATGTAACAGGCTTTACAAGCATAACTTTTTCTCCGTTTATGTTCATCTCCCCATAGACGGAGTTAAATTTAAGCTTATTTAAATTTACATTGTATTTTTCTGCCAGATAATCCATTGTATCATAGCCCACATTGTGTCTTGTGCCTGTATATTCTTTACCCGGATTGCCAAGTCCTGCAATTATATACATAGTTACCTCTTAAAATCTATTTTTTCCTAAACCCTTTTTATTCACTTGTCTTGCCCTGGCTATAGCCAAATCGCCTTCTTCAACATCATCTGTAATTGTTGATCCGCAGGCAACATATCCGCCTTGTTCTATATTTACAGGTGCTACCAAATTAGAAT
>JBASLQ010000528.1:0-2928 GCA_049656425.1 Sedimentibacter sp. | reverse complement strand
CATTTCTTTAAAAGATAAAGGAATCGATTCACCGGCAAAAATGGCAGAACATTCTTATGCTACTTGGGATATGCCTATAGAACAAGCAATCATAAGAAAAATTGTTGAAGATGATGGTGGAAAATTTGAAGATATAACAATGATACCAAGCACTGTAACCGACGTAGTTACTGCACTCCAAACAGATGTGGACTCTGTGTGGGTATACTATGCATGGGATGGAATTGCAACAAAAGTTAAAAATTTAGAAACTAATTATCTAAATTTTGCTGATTATGGATCAGAACTTGATTATTACAGCCCTGTTCTAATTGTAAATAATGATTATGCAAAAAATAATTCTGAAACTGTAAAAAAAGCATTGAAGGCAATACAGCAAGGTTATGAGTTTGCAATTGAAAATTCTGATGAAGCTGCACAAATTTTACTTGATGCTGCACCTGAATTAGACCCGGCTCTCGTAAAGGAAAGTCAAGCATGGTTAGCAGGACAATATAAAGCTGAAGTGGAACAATGGGGATACATTGACCAAGACAGATGGGACGGATTCTATGGATGGTTATTTGAAAATAAACTTATAGACAAAGAAATACTAAAAGGAACAGGATTCACAAATGAATATCTTCCAGAATAATAATTCAAAACTCAAGTACCTGGTACTTGAGTTTTGGCTGGGTGGTGGTTCGAATGGATAAGCTGACTGCAAACAGTATAACTGTCAGTTATGAAGGAACCAACATTATCGAAAACATATCCATTGAATTAAAAAAAGGTGAAATTGTCTGCATTTTAGGAGTAAGCGGTGTTGGTAAAACAACATTGTTCAATGTAATATCCGGACTCCTTAATCCGGATTCAGGCACTGTAGAATTAGATGGGAGAAATATAACCGGCAAGGCAGGCAATGTGAGTTACATGCTGCAAAAAGATTTGCTTTTGCCTTACAAGACAATATTGGATAATGTTTCTCTTCCGCTGGTAATAAGAGGAGAAAGAAAATCCAAGGCAAGGGAGATTACTTCAAAATATTTCAAAGAATTTGGCCTGGAAGGAACTCAGAAGAAATATCCTAAACAATTGTCAGGAGGAATGAGGCAAAGAGCAGCTCTATTAAGAACTTATTTGTTTTCTGACCAAGTGGCTTTGCTGGATGAACCTTTCAGCGCTCTTGACAGCATAACTAAAAGCAGCATGCATGAATGGTATTTGCAGGTTATGGAGCAAATAAAACTTTCAACTCTTTTAATTACCCATGATATAGATGAAGCTATAATATTGTCAGACAGGATTTATGTGATGTCTGGAAGACCGGGCAGAATCAAGGAAGAAATATATATCGAAGAAGTTAAGCCAAGGGATAAGAATTTTGTGGTAAGTGAAAGCTTTATGGAGTACAAAAAACATATATTAAGCATACTTGAGTAACGTAAAGAATTATGTAATTAATAACAAACTGACATTATTATAAATATAGTAATGTCTTTTTATATGAGTTTATTTTACGTGTTGATAATGATTGTGCACAAAATTAGCTATACTTGTTTTGCTTAGCAATTTTTTTCATTTTAGCCAAGTGTTCAGTAAGTTCAAATATATTATTAAAATTTTGCGTATTATTGTTAATTAAAACGGATGTAATAGTCATCAATGGAAATTTTTCTAACTCGCCTCGTCTGTTATTAACCGTTATGTATCCATTGATTATATCTGTTTTATTATAAAATTTTAAAACCTCATTTTCAAACTGTTTAACAACATCAATGAAGTAATTATCATTTACATGCTTATTTAAAATGACAATAAAATCATCTCCCCCTATATGGCCGACAAATTGTTCTATAGAAAAATAATTTCTAAGAATATCTGCTAAAAGCTTTATAACTAAATCACCTTTTTCAAAACCATAACAATCATTGAAAGCCTTAAAATTGTCAATATCTATGTATGCAATGCTATATTTTTCTGTGCATAACAAACATTGTGTTAACATTTGCTCTATTATCAAATTACCTGGCAACCCAGACAAAGGGTTTTGATGTTTTGCTGCTGAAACCTCTATTTCAGTTGTTTTTTGCAATAAATCTTTAATTGTTACAGTTCCAATATATTTTCCATTTTCTGTGACAACAATAAAATCATACAAATTTTTGATAGGACGTGACATGGCGAGTGAGGACACTTCATTAATTGATGTCTTATAGTCGACTGACAAGAAGTTTTTATCCATAATTTCTGAAATAGTTTTATTTTGATGTAATGTATAACCATATTGTCCGCTTAATTTTAATGTTAATTTTTCTTGGGTAACAATGCCGACAGGCACTTCATCTACAACTACGCATAAACCAAAATGATTAATATTTTGTTTGAAAATGTCATATACATTAGATACTTTTTCATTTGGATGAACAACATCAGTAAAAGTACATAAATTTTTAATATAAATATTTGTTATAGTATTATTGTATATATTGTTTTTCTTCTGATTAAGTTTTTTTAGTACTGACAATATTTCTTCTTGTATTTCTAACACTTCTTCGTTTGGCATTTGAATTAGATATCCTTGCCCATATTGAACACCTAAGTTTACCAGTGTTTCTAATTCATCATAAGTTTCAATTCCTTCGGCGATTAAATAAATTTTTGAAACTTTAGAAAACTCAACCATTCCATTTACAAGGGCAAATTTTAAAATGTCATCATTAATACCACGAATAAGTTTCATATCAAGCTTAATATAATGAGGGTTTACATCACTAATAAGATTTAGTCCTGAATAGCCTGATCCGGCGTCATCAATGGCAATTTTGAAATCTTGACTTTTATAGTGATCAACTGTTGAAGTAAAACCCTCAATATCTGTAATTACATTTCTTTCAGTTATCTCAAAAATAACATTTTGTGATGCAATATCGTACTGCTTTAAAA
>JBASLQ010000527.1:0-1883 GCA_049656425.1 Sedimentibacter sp. | reverse complement strand
CATTTATTCTTTTAGAAACTGTCTCTTCAGTGTCATCTTTTCTCTGAAGTAGTTCGCCTCCGCAATTGTCACAAATTCCTTCCTTTTCAGGCTTATTGAATGTCATATGATATGTTTGACCGCAGTCTTTACATACTCTTCTTCCAACAGCTCTTTCAACAAGAAGTTCTTTTTTTACTTCTATGTTAATAACATAATCAAGATGCTGGTTCATGCTGGTTAAAGCTTTTTCAAGTGCATCTGCCTGGAATATTGTTCTTGGAAAACCGTCTAACAGAAATCCATTTTTACAATCTTCATCAAGCAATCTGTCCTTTACAAGTTCCACTGTCAATTCGTCAGGAACCAGTAACCCTTGATCCATATATTCTTTAGCTTTTTTACCTAAGACTGTTCCTTCTTTAATATTCTTCCTGAATATATCTCCTGTAGATATATGCGGTATTGAAAATTCCTTTACAATCGTGTCTGCTTGAGTGCCCTTACCTGCTCCAGGAGGTCCCAATAAAATTGCTCTCATTTTCCTTACCTCTCTTTACTTCAAAAATCCTTTATAGTGTCTCATCAACATCTGAGCTTCTACTTGCTTCATTGTTTCAAGAGCTACGCCGGTTACGATTAACAGTGCCGTTCCGCCAAAGTTAATGTTTAAATCCGTAAATGAAAATATTAAAGTTGGTATTGTTGCTATTACTGCAAGAGCAACAGCTCCTGCTATCGTAATTCTGTTTAAAACTTTGTTTAAATATTCTGCAGTTGGTCTGCCTGGTCTAATACCTGGTATAAATCCTCCATTTTCTTTCAGGGTAGTTGAATATTCAAAAGGATTGAACTGTACCGCCGTATAGAAATATGTGAAGAATATTATAAGTATTATATTTAATATTGTATAAATATATATTCCAGGGCTGCCTGAAACTGAGAAATACTTTTGTACGCCTTCTGCCATGCTTGGGAAGAAGAATGCCATTGTCTGTGGTATTGCTAAGAGTGTTGAAGCAAATATTACTGGCATAACTCCAGCCATTAACACTTTCATAGGAATGTGTGTGCTTTGTCCGCCGTACATTTTTCTTCCTACAACTCTTTTTGCATACTGAACTGGTACTTTTCTTTCACCTTGCTGAATTGCAATAACTCCAACAATTATGAGGAAAGCAAATATCAGGAATATTATAATTTCAAGGAAGTTTACTGCTCCGTTCTGAACTTGGTAAATCATAGTTCCAAAATCAGATGGATAACGAGATACTATACCTATCATTATTATTAGTGAAATACCGTTGCCAATACCTCTATCTGTTATTAACTCACCAAGCCACATAAGGAATGCTGTTCCTGCTGTAAGTACAATTACTACTGACAAGATTGATAAAAAGCTTTGATCAATTATTGCTGAATTAAAGAATCCAACGCTATATGCTGTAGCTTGTATCAATGCCAATATAACAGTCACATATCTGGTCCACTGAGCCATTTTTTTCTTTCCGTCTTCTGCTTTAAAGTATTGTTCCAGCTTTGGAATTGCAATTGCCAATAACTGAAGAATAATCGAAGACGTAATGTATGGATATATATTTAATGCAAATATTGTAAAATCTTTGAAGGCTCCTCCAGACATCATATCAAAGAAATCTAACAAACCTCCAGCTGTACCTGCAAACATGTTTTGAACAACTGCTTTATCTATACCTGGAACAGGTATAACAGCGCCTAATCTGTACACTACTAACATTAAAAATGTAAATATCATTCTTTTTTTTAAATCAGGTATTTTCCACGCATTCTTTAAAGTTTCAAACAACTTAAATCACCTCAGCTTTTCCGCCGGCAGCTTCGATTTTTTCTATCGCTGATTTGCTGAATTTATGAGCTCTAACTGT
>JBASLQ010000526.1:0-10778 GCA_049656425.1 Sedimentibacter sp. | reverse complement strand
ATCTCCTCAGGATTAATTATTCAAAGACATATTTTTTCACTTCGTTAATATTTTTTACTTTAAAAAATATTAATGGAGAAAGAGACGCTATTTTTTATGAGTGCGTCTCTTATTTAATGAAAAAAAGAAATTGTCTGTTTAACTTATTTGATTAAATCCAATCCTTTTGTATATTCTTCATCTGGAAGAGCTACGTAACCAACATCCGGAATTATATATTTAGCAATATCTAAATAGAATGTTACGAATTCTTTTACTTCAGGTCTATTTAAAGATTCTTTATTTACATATATAAACAACGGTCTTGAAAGAGGCGAATAGCTTCCGTCTTTAATTGTGTCGAAATTTGGTGTAACCGGTCCATTTCCATTATCTATAGGTACAATTTTCAACTTATCTTTATTTCCTTCATAATATGCGTATCCAAAGAATCCTAATGCATTCTTATCTCCCGCTATACCTTGTACTAATACATTATCATCTTCACTTCCGGTAAAGTCCGGTCTTATTGCTCCACTTTCACCATTTATTTCTTCAGTAAAGTAATCAAATGTACCTGAATCAGTTCCCGGTGCATAGAATTTTATTTCTTCCTCCGGCCATTCTGGTCTAACATCACTCCAAGTTTTCACTGTACTGTCTGGCTCCCAAATCATTTTTAACTCTTCTACAGTAAGGCTGTCTACCCAAGTGTTGTCTGGATTTACTAATACTGACAGTCCATCATACGCTACTGTTAACTCTATATATTCTACTCCAGCTGCTTTAGCCTCTGCTGCTTCTTTTTCTTTTATTGGTCTGGATGCATCACTAATATCTGTCTCTTTTGCAATAAACTTCTCAAATCCTCCGCCTGTTCCTGATACTCCTACAGGTACCTTTACATCTGGGTTTGTTAATGAAAATTCTTCAGCTACTGCTTCTGTTATGGGAAATACGGTTGAAGAACCATCAACTTTAATTTCACCTGATAATTTTGTTTCTTCTGTGCCTGTTGGTTCTTGGCTGTTTTGGTCATTCGAGTTGCTGCAGCCAATTAATGCAAACATTGTAACCGTTAATAACACAAATAATATTGAAATTTTTGATTTAAATAACTTCATTTAATTTCTCCTTATTTTTTATTTTGTGATTTGTTTTATTCATGATCATGAAATTCTTAATCAACTTCATATTCGCATTATATATCATGATATGCTGATACATCAATATTAAATTGGTAAGCATTGTGTAAAATTTGTGTAAAATAAAACCCCTGCTTCCACTGCACCCACAAACGGTACTCCATGTTTACACTTATTTATTCATATTCCGCATTCAGCACAATTTGCATAATCAATTACTGGGTACCAATTTTTTGACATTTTCTCTTTCTCCTAATCATCACTTTATTATAGTTAATTAATTAACTTATTTTTTGTTATGTATTGACATTCATCTATGTAAGTATTATAGTTTATACATAGACGCGCGTCAATATATTTGTTGAATTCAAGTGTTAAACATCTAACATTTTTATTCTTTTTATTGTGGAAAGATATTGGAAATTAATTTCAAAAATAATTTTTATAAACATATTGACAATTATCTATATGCCGAATATAATATAGATAGATATTCATCTATGTGTGAAAATAATAAATGGGGTGTTGAACTTGAAAAATGATTATAATAATTATGCATTGTCCATGAAAGCCCTCTCGGACGAAACAAGAGTTAAAATATTTGAGATGCTTTCTCATGATGAGCTTTGTGCATGTAAAATTTTAGAAGAGTTTAACATTACTCAGCCTACATTATCCTATCATATGAAAATTTTATGTGAGAGTGGTTTAGTAGGCAGTCGTAAAGATGGAAGTATGACAAAGTATTCAATTAACAAAGATACTCTTAAAAGTTTAAGAAATTTCATAGATATCATATGCGAAAACGGGAAAACTGAATCACAATACAAAATTAAAGGAGAATAAAATTGTTTGTATTTCAATGGTTGAATAACCAATTACTTAAAATGGAGTGGCTTTCCAATCTAATAAAGCTGTTGGTAGAAAATGTTTTTGGATTAAGTGTTCAGGAAAGATTAGGTGGAAGCATTCACTTTTTTATATATGATGTAATAAAAATATTTATATTGCTGTCATTTTTAATATTTATTATTTCATATATACAAAGTTACTTTCCGCCAGAAAGAACAAAAAAAATATTGGGAAGATTTAAAGGTTTATCTGGAAATATTTTAGGTGCATTGCTTGGTACAATTACACCATTTTGTTCCTGTTCTTCTATTCCTTTGTTTATCGGATTTACCAGTGCAGGACTTCCTCTAGGTGTTACATTTTCATTTTTAATATCTTCGCCTCTTGTTGACCTAGCATCAGTTCTTTTGCTTGCAAGCATTTTTAATTGGAAAATTGCAATAGCCTATGTTGTAGTAGGGCTTTTACTGGCAGTGGCAGGAGGAACTATTATCAGCAAGCTGCATCTTGAAGAATATGTAGAATCTTTTGTATATGGAAATAAATCCGTAGATATTGAGCAAGAAGAATTGACAGTTAAGGACAGAATAGATTTTGGAAAAGAACAAGTGCTTGCAATAATTAAAAAAGTGTGGTTGTATATATTAATAGGAGTTGGCATTGGTGCCGCAATTCACAATTGGATTCCAGAATCAGTAATAAGTGCAATACTTGGTCAGGACAAATGGTATTCAGTATTGATAGCTACCTTTATAGGTGTTCCAATGTATGCAGATATATTTGGAACATTGCCGATTGCAGAAGCTTTAGTTGCTAAAGGTGTAGGACTTGGAACAGCACTTTCATTCATGATGGGAGTTACAGCATTGTCTTTACCTTCAATGATAATGTTAAAACAAGTTGTTAAGCCGAGACTTTTATGGACTTTCTTTGGTTTAGTAACAATTGGTATCATAATAATCGGATATGCATTTAATGCCTTCGGGTATTTATTTGTATAAATATTTTAAAAAAAGGGAGAATTAAAATGATAATTAAAATTTTAGGCTCAGGCTGTAAAAACTGTGTTGCATTAAAAGAAAATACAGAAGCTGCTCTAAAAGAAGCAGGTATTGAAGCAGAAATTATTAAAGTACAGGATATGAAAGACATTGTATCATACGGTGTTATGCAAACACCTGCACTGGTAATTGATGAAAAAGTGGTATCATTTGGAAAAGTATTAAAACCAAAAGATATAGAAAAAATTCTTGAAAAAGTTAAGTAATCATTGATAATTTTTCATAAGAAGAGGCTTAGTCCTCTTCTTGTTCAATATTATTTAATATTAGCATTATTAAAACTACAGACAAAAATGAGGAACTAAAATGGAACAGTTTAGAAAAATTACTATTGAAGACGCAGATATTTTAGCAAAATATATAAATCTGAAAAAACACAGAGCTTGTGATTACAGCGTTGGAAATTTGATATTATGGTCAGGTGTTTATAATACACAGATGGCAGTATCAAATGATATGCTTTTCATTAAATATGTTAATGAGGGGGATATTTTTTTTGCATTTCCCATGGGAATGGGCGATTTAAAACAGGCTTTTGAATGGCTGTTTACATATTGCGAAGAACATAGTATAGAATTTAAAATGAATATTATTGAGCCTTTAATGTATGAAGAAATCGAAAAACTTTTTCCCGGCGAATTTGAGATTTCTTATTTAAGAGATGAGGCAGATTATATCTACAACGTAGAAGATTTAAAAAACCTAGTGGGCAAAAAATATCATGGCAAGAAAAATCATGTTAATAAATTTAAAAAAACGCATACAGATTGGTCTTACGAAAAAATTACTGATGAGAATACTCTGGAATGTATAGTGATGGTCAAAGAATGGTGTGTAAAGAACGGATGCTGTGAAGATGCACAAAAAGCAGATGAAATATGTGTTCTCATAAATGGGCTTAGAAATAGAAAAACGCTCAATATGATTGGCGGCATTATAAGGGTTGGAGGAAAAATCACAGCGCTTACAATAGGTGAAAAATCAGGTGATGACATGTTTATTATTCATTTTGAAAAAGCATTTACAGATTTTGACGGAGCATACCAAATGATTAACCAGCAGTTTATTATTCATGAACTTACAGATTACACTTATGTTAATCGTGAAGAAGATATGGGCATTGATGGATTAAGAAAAGCAAAAGAATCTTATTATCCCGCATTTATGGCAGAAAAGGGTGTTTTAATTAAAAAATAGCAGGTCGCAAAATGCTTAACCCAGCTCCCTACATAACATAAATAAAAGAATATTAATAGAAGATACATAAACAACTATATTCAATTGTATCATATTAATAATATTATTTAGGAGAAGTCAAATTTGAGATAAATTCTTGGAATTGTCCTATCTTCTCTGAGTTTAATGAATAATGCATCCACTTTCCTTCTTTTCTTGAATTTACAATTTCACATTCTGATAATATTTTCATATGATGAGATAATGTAGGCTGCTTAATATTAAATTCCTCTAAGATTTTACACGCACACATTTCTCCCCTAGCTAAATTGTGTACAATTAACATTCTGTTAACGTCAGATAATGCTTTTACTATTTTATAATTATCGTCAAAATCTTTTTTTTCCATTGTTCACCTCAGTATTAGTACTTAGTATTATTATATAATACAAATGACAAAATTTCACTAATATTTTATTTTTTATTTATTCTCCATATACCAATTTTTATAATGCATGAAAGCAGTATATGATTTACTTATTCGGAAAATCATTGGTAACTAAAAAGTAATAGGGTTATTCCCTATTACTTTTCGCCATCCTAATAGTTTTCTAGCTGTTTGCTAATAGCATCAATTCTTTTTTGAAGAAGTTCTTTTTGTTCTGTCAATAATTCTTTATCTGTCAGCCCTGATAACTGCCCACTATAGAATCCTCCAAAACCTCTTCTGCATCCATAGCCTAATCCCATACCACGCCCTAATCCAGCCCCATATCTGTCTGCATTAACTCCTGTACAGAATCCTAAACCTCTTCCTGTCATTGCTCCCTGTCCTATCGGACCTGTTCCATCTCTTCTTGGCATATTTATCACCTCCTAATAGTTTTTGACATATGTTGTTTATGATTTAATTATACATCGTTTTTGACATATGTCAATAACTATTTTAAAAGTTTTTCATGCTTCTTTCGAATTTAAAACAAAGCAGGTAATTTGATGCTATTACCTGCTTTGCTCTCTCATATTTGGTTAGGGAAGTTTATATATCTAATTGCCGCATTCATCTTGATGCTGATGTTCATGGCAAACAGATCCTGTTGATTTAAGTGAACCCGATAAATATTGTTCTGCTGCTGCTTTTGCGTCTCCCTTTGCACCTGTAACCACTTCTATTCCTTTTTCATTAAATATATCTATAGCTCCGCCGCCCATTCCACCGGATATTATTACTTTAGCACCCATATCATTTAAGAAGTTTGGTAAAAATCCAGGTTTATGTCCAGGATTTGCTATTGTTTCGCTTTTAACTATTTTATTGTTTTCAGTTTCAAAAATACTGAAACTTTCACAATGCCCAAAATGTTCTGTAACCATTCCATTTTCACTTGCTACTGCTATTTTCATTTTACACTCTCCATTATTTTCTGGGATTTTTCCCATATTTTCTAAAATTTCTGCTATATTTTTAAATAAATTGTCATCACAAAGTTCAATCATTCCTCTGTCGCACTGCAAAGCAATTTTAGGATCTATCGGAAGCTTTGCTAAAACGTCCAGGTTATGTTTTTTAGCTACTTCCTCTATATTGCTGTTTCCAAATATTTTGTATTCTTTGTTACAATCAGGACATTTAAAATAAGACATATTTTCAACAATACCTATAATAGGTATATTCATGTTTTCAGCCATCTTTACAGCTTTTTGAACAATCATTGAAACAAGTTCCTGAGGTGATGTTACAATTATAATTCCATCTACAGGCAGTGATTGAAATACGGTCAGTGGTACATCTCCTGTTCCGGGCGGCATATCAATGAACATAAAATCTATATCTTCCCAAATTACTTCAGTCCAAAACTGTTTTACTGTATTAGCGATAATAGGACCTCTCCATATAACTGGATCAGTGTCATTTTCCAATAAGAGATTCGTAGACATAATTTCTATGCCCGTCTTGCTTTTAGACGGAAGCAGTCCAAATGCATTATTTCTTGCTTTTTGGTTAACACCAAATGCTTTTGGTATTGAAGGGCCTGTAACATCAGCATCTAAAATTGCTACTTTGTGCCCGCGTCTTTGCATTGTCACTGCAAGGATTGAAGTTACCAATGATTTTCCGACTCCTCCTTTGCCGCTGACAATTCCAATAACTTTGTTGATGCTGCTCATTTCATGTGGCTTTTCCGAAAAATCAAAAGCTTCTTTTCTGTCCTTGCATTCATCTCCGCATGAACTGCAGCTTTGATCACAATTTTCACTCATAATTTTGTCTCCTAGTTAATTTATATTTTTTATTGTTATATCAAATACTTCTTTTACAGCATCACCTGCTGCGCAATCAATATCAACAATGCTCTGCCCATTATTTATTGCCTTTACAGCATTTGAATCAAATGGTATTCTTCCTGCATAAATTATGTTGTGATTTTTGCAAAACAACTCAATTTTTTCTGTATTTTCAATATTAGTGTCATATTTATTGATACAGACAGCAACTTTAGTTTGAAACTTTTCTGCTGTTTTAATTATTCGCTCCATATCGCTTATACCCGATATTGATGGTTCCGCAACAATCAAAACCATATTTACACCACTGATTGATGCTATAACAGGACATCCAATACCTGGTGATCCATCAATAATTGCCAATTCAGCATTTGGAGCGGCTGTCTTCATCTGTTTTTTAACTTCAGTTACAAGCATTCCTGATGTGCCACTCCCCATTTTTAGTTCTGCAGTTGAAAACACATCATTATTAACATAAAGCATCAATTTTCCAGCTACAGCAGGTAGAAGACTTATGGCACCAGCCATGCAAACAGCCTCGCAAACACCACAACCTTCACAAGCAAAATTATCAACGCTATATTCGTTTTTAACACTGTCCACTCTTATTGCATCAAATCGACAATTTTCTCTGCACATGTCACATTGGACACATAAGTCCGTATTAATTTCAGCCTTAGGTAAGCCAAAATAATCTGATATTTTAGGCTCTGACGAATGCTGCGTAACGAGATGCAAATTAGGTGCATCTACATCACAATCAGCATAAGCATTAGCATTTAACAACTTTATAAAAGCACTGGCAACAGTTGTTTTACCTGTACCACCCTTGCCGCTAAGAATTAATAATTGTTTCATTTTTTACCTCCTCAGCAACTTTCTGAAGCAGCAAAGAAAACATGTTTTTGTACTTTTCATTTTCTCTTACTGAAATCAGTGCATTTGAGTTTATCTTTCCTAATTCATTGTCAAATGGAATTTTGCCTAATACTTTTATCTTTTTATCAATACAGAATTTTTCAGCAGGATTTTCACCATCCATGCACTTGTTTAATACTACCCCATAAGGCTTTTTAAACAGCTTAACAAGCTCATAAACCATATTCAAATTATGAACGCCAAACAAAGTTGGCTCTGCTACCAGAATACAATAATCCGCATCCTTGATGCTTTCCATAACTATGCAGGCACTTCCTGGCGGACAGTCAATAAACGTAAATTTCTTTTCACCAATTTCACTATTACCCAATAGTTTTTTAATAATTGGAATACCTGAAGCTTCACCAGTATTTAATATTCCCGTAATTACAGTTACATTTTCAGAAACACCTATCTGGACTTCGCCGATAATCTTTTCTCTTTCTGATATAGCTTTTTCAGGACAAAGCAATGTACATCCACCGCAAGAATGACAAACCTCATCAAAAACAATTAATTTATTATTAATATATGCCAATGCATTAAATTTACAAAATTCAACGCAATTACGGCATCCATTGCAAAGATTTTCATCTACAACCGGAATTTTAATCGAAATCATTTCCGACTTGATTTCTTGAGGTTTAAAAAAAAGGTGCCCATTTGGTTCTTCAACATCACAATCAATGTAGATTGATTCTTTTGCTGCTGCAGCCAAATTTACCGATACAAGTGTTTTGCCTGTGCCGCCCTTACCACTTAGCACAGCTATCTTCATATTATTTGCTTCCATGATTGTGAAACCCGGCATGTATTTCTTCTAACAATAATAATTTACTATCATTAAAAGCATTAATATTATCATTTATAGAATTATTTATTGTCTTGTACATTTTTATATTAGCAGCTTTAATAACATCTGCTGCATTCCCGCCGCATCTTGGTGTAATTAATGCCTCAACACCATTATCAACCAATAACTGCGCTGCTTTTATTCCAGCCCCGCCTTGACTTGAAGCTGCACTGTTATCAATAAAAGAACTTTCTTTTGTATCTGTATCAAAAATCAAGAAATATGGTGTACGGCCAAATGATATACATACACTTGATTCCATGGATTTTTCGTCTGAAGGCATTGCTATTTTCATTTTAATTTCTCCTCGTAGTTTATTTATAACTCAAATTAATGACAGAATATTATTCTTCATTGCCATGAAATCCTTCGTGAAATTCATTAAGCAGATGTAGCTCTTCTGAAATAAATTTATCAATATTTTGTTGTACAGTTCCTGGAATTGCTTTATAAATAAGTACTTCTGCACTACTCAATACTTTTTCAGCATTCTCCCCGCAACGTAATGTAATAAGAGTCTTAGCTCCATTATCCGCTACTACTTGCGCTACCCTTATGCCAGCTCCTCCTTGCATTACAACTGCACTGTTATCTAAAAATTCACTTTCTTTTGTAATAGTATTGTACAGAAGAATATATGGTGTACGGCCAAATGACTGATATATATTGGCATCCATAGATTTATTTTCAGCGGGTAAAGCTATTCTCATAATAACACTCCTTCGTATATTTATTTTATTAATTTTCAAATCATCTCTTTTTTGAATATAAATCTTTAATTTTTGACATATGTCGTTTATAATTTAATTATACTATGTTTGCGTCATATGTCAATAACTATTTTAAATAAAAAAAAAGGATCAAGCATCACTTGAACCCACTTCTTATAATCAAATATCTAAAATCTCTCCTTTATTACTCATGTTATTAGTATTTAGTTGTTCATTTATATTACATCAGAAAAGTTTCTCTGCAAAATAAAACACTGCAAATACTGCTGCCAGCAGTATATATTTTATCATTCACGGTGAACATCGTTTATACCAAGGTTTCTTAGTTTCTTTCATATAATTTTCTTCCTTTCATATTGCTTTTTCATATTAAGAAATTATTCTTTTCGTCAACTGCTAATTTTTCTTTTCACCGGGCAATAAAACAGAAATTAGTACCGTCATTATTAAGGGTATTATTAAATAAGATGTGCTTGCAAGCAATCCATGCAAATCTGCAATTTTTCCAAATAAAAGCATAGCAAGTCCTCCAAGCCCTCCGGACAATCCCATTATTAATCCTGTAGCAACATTTAAATTTTTTGGCATTAACTCATATGCCATAACAATATTAGCTGTGTTTGATCCGCTTAAAGCCAGTCCCATAAATATAAATGCCATAACCATAGGTATACCCGTGGTAAATACAATTGTAGTCATAGATAAGAATGCTGCAAAATTAAATAATAATAAAACTTTTTTGCTTCCTATCCTGTCATTTAACAAACCTCCTAAAATTGTACCAAAAGAATTGGCTAGTAAATAAACGGATAATACCACTCCTGCAATTTTAATATCAATTTGTTTCAACAACATAATTTGTACACCAAATGTAATCAAGAAACTTCGAATCAATACCTTGCTTGATGAAATAAACACCAGTACAGCTACCCACTTAGCTGAAATAAAATCGAACTTCCCATGTATCTCTTTGTCCTCTGTTTGCTCTTGGATAATTTCCACTTTATGAACTTGAGCAAAATACATAAATATTGCTGATAAAATACCAGGAATCATAAATAGCACAAGCACATTAAGTCCATATGCTTTTACAACCGGAATAGCAATCATTGGAGATACGGAAGCAGCAAAACCTCCTATTGTCATAAAAATAGATAAACTTGTACCTCGTGATTTATTTGCCAACTTTACAGCTACAGCTGACCCTAATGGATGAAACAATGCAGAAGCTAATGCCCCAAGTCCAACAACAACTACAAGCAAATAATAATTAGTCACTATTCCTGAAACAGACATCCAGAAAGATATCCACATCAATGATAAAATCAACAAATAAGGCTTACCATGCTTATCTACAAAATATCCAATAACTGGCTGGGCAAAAGAGCCGCTGCTTGTTATCACAAAAGCAATGAAAGCTTGTTGTGATAAGCTTAGCTTCAGCGTGTAAACAAATAAAAACAAAATAGGAGGAATTAAGTTCATGTAAAAGTCATTTAAAAAATGACCAATGGATACTGCCATTAATTTTGTGAAATATGAAGTTGATTTTTGTAATTTTATTTTTTTCATAATGCTCCCTCATGTTATGTTAATATGTTAATAACTAAAACTTAGCAAAGAGTTCAACTCTCTGCTTTATGATGCAATGACCACTCACACCGCAATAGTGTTTACATTTGTTGAATATTTAATTTTTAATATCCATCTTGTTTTATATATGTGCGAAGTTTAAGTTATATTAATATATTCTACTACAAATGAGGTCGCTTTAAAA
>JBASLQ010000525.1:0-3058 GCA_049656425.1 Sedimentibacter sp. | reverse complement strand
GTGCCATATTTGTCAATTGTTTTTGTATTTGGATTTTGAGGTTGCTGAGGATTTGTGTTATAATCCTCACTGCTACCAGCTCCTCCGCTGCCTTGTTTAACAGCTTCAATAACTTCAAATTTAAGTTCTTTAAGATTTACAACTGACTTTATTATTTGAGCAGCAATGCCTTCCCCTTCATCAATGAGACCAAGCAATATGTGTTCAGTACCAACATATGGAACTCCCATCTGGGAAGAATATTGACGAGCAAGCTCAATTATATACTTACTTCTTGGGCTTATCGCAATAAATTCAGGAGATGTGTCACCCATACCTGTTGTATTTTTTATTATTTCTCTTATTTTATCAACATTTAATTTATTTCTAAGTATTTTCCCTGCAATACCTTCTTCTTCTAGCATAAGTCCAAGCAAAATATGTTCTGTTCCAAGAACATTTTGTTTGAAACTCTTTACTTCTTCCTGCGCTAATTCTATAGCATTTTTTGCAGAATTATTAAATCCGCTTATCATATAATTCATCTCCTTAGCAATTTGATTTTATTATTTACTCATATCAAATAATAATTCATTTCTTATGATTTCAGCTCGTTTCTTGTCTCTTTCCTTAGGCAAAAGTTCTTTGCCCTCTGCCGAAGAAATAATATTTGGCTGAATTTTTACCATTATATTATATATATCCCTGTTTTCAGCCATTGGTATTATACTCATTTCATTGCCCAATTTAAGCAATGACAATAATTTCATCGCTTCTTCAGCTGTCATTCTTCTTGCATTTGTAAGCAGTCCGTAAGCTCTGTAAACATCATCTTCAAGTTCGCTTAAATTATTTTTCTTCAGATGTTCTCTTGTTTTTTCTTCTTTTTCAACAATTTGTAAAACAATTTGTGAAATTTTATCAATTAATGTTTCTTCTGATGAACCTAATGTTCCTTGATTAGAAATCTGGTATAAATGTCCCATGGATTTTGTACCTTCTCCATAAACTCCTCTTACTGCAACCCCTAACTGTGAAACTCCGTATAAAAGTTTTTCTATTTGATTAGTGACGGACAAAGCAGGCAGATGAACCATCACAGATGCTCTCATGCCGGTTCCTATATTTGTAGGACAAGAAGTTACATATCCTAATTCCTTGTCAAATGCATAGTCAATATGTTCTTCCAAAATATCATCTATTCTAGTGCTTTCATTCCAGCATTCTTTTAACGACATACCATCTCCAAGAGTTTGAATTCTAATGTGATCTTCTTCATTTAGCATTATGGACACTTTTTGGTCGGGGCTTAAAAGCAATGCTGCCGCTTCCTTTTTTTCTGCCAATGCAGGACTTATAAGATGATTTTCAATTAAAACATTTTTTTCAATATCAGATAAATCCTTCATATATGTCAATTTATAATTTAAATTTTGTTTTTTAACTGCACTGTTAACTTCTGATATTACTTTGTCTGATTCTTCACCTGTCATTTTTATAGGAAATTTATAATTTTTTAAATTTCTGGCAAGCCTTATTCGGCTGGTAATTACTATATCCTTGTTGTCCAAATTATTCATCTCCATTCTGCATATTGTTTTCCATATCTCGAATTTGATCTCTGAGCTTTGCTGCAGTTTCATATTCTTCCTGCTCAATTGCATGTTTTAATTCATCTTTTAAATTTTCTATATCCTTTTGTACTTTGTAATTGCCGCCTGCTCTTTTTGGTATTTTACCTGTATGAGCATCATATCCTTGAATACTTTTTACAACCGGCATTAGTCTTGCTTTAAATGTATCAATGCAATGACTGCATCCGAATTTCCCTATTTTTTTAAATTCTTCATAAGTCATTCCGCATGTAGAACATCCTTTTGCAGGCAAATAAGTTGTTGTATTAAAAGCATTGTTTAACATTGCTGAAAATAAATTTTCCATTGAAAAACTCGAATTCAATATAGATTGATTTTTCTTTGCACATTCTTCGCACAAATGACTTTCTGTCTTCTTTCCGTTTATAATGTGAGTCACATGTACTTTAGCTTCATTTTTACCGCATTCATTACACAGCATAGCAACCTCCTGTAATTCATCAGTCACTTTCAACTGATGATAAAATCATTTCCTTTAATATATCTGCTCTAAGTATGTTCCTGTCTTCATAGACAGCAGCATTTAAAGCTCTTTCACTTATTGCACTATTCATAATTTTTTCTTCTCTCAAAGATATTATTCCCCTGTCCAGCAAAGCATGTATTAAATCATGAGCTTTATTAAGTGTGATACTGTTTCCTATGCTGTCATTTAATAAACTCTCAAGTTCATCCTTCATTGATGTTTGAACTTTGAAAATTCTTATATATCCTCCTCCGCCCCTTCTGCTTTCAATTATGTAACCTCTGTCATTGCTGAAACGTGTAGTAAGAACATAATTAATTTGAGAAGGTGAACAATCAAACTGCTGGGCTAAAATATTGCGTTGTATTTCTATTGTTCTGTAGTTGTTTGCTTCCATAAGCTCTTTTATAAAGCCTTCAATTGTATCGCTTAAATTAGACATTTTATCACTTCCTGTATAATACTGACTTTAACTTTGACTTTCTTTGACCTTTAATATATATTATACTAAAACATATATTTTCTCAAATACTGATTTATATTAATATTGTTCAAATTAAATTAATTTATTGTATTTTATAGTAATTAATTTTCTAATTCTCATTTTTTCTCTTATATTCTTCATTTATATTTGTTTTTTTAACTTTCATGTAAACAAATATTTACTAAAGTTGCCAAAGCAAATTAAAATAAAAATTGAAAGAGCAGAATTTGAAATATATTCTGCTCCTTTTATTTAGCACACTTAGTTTTCTTTTTATTTTCTTTTTCTTTATTATCAATTTTTCTGTTATAAATAATATCACCATTTATAATTGTGTACATTGTATTTGTAAATGTCACCATGGGATTGCCGTCAAATATTGCAATATCAACATCCTTGCCAACTTCAATGCTCCTTGATATTTCTTTGCATTGAATAATTCTTCTCTTAATAAAGCTCCAACAGACATTCTGG
>JBASLQ010000524.1:0-3946 GCA_049656425.1 Sedimentibacter sp. | reverse complement strand
GCATTAATTATCAGATTAATTTTTATAATTAAGATAATAATAATTGTATAGCTCGAATGAAAGGAGCTGTATAGTATGAGTAGCAGAAATAAATTAGTTGTTCCGGAAGCACAGCAGGCTATTAATAATTTGAAAATGAAAATATCTCAGGACTTGGGAATTCCGACATTAAATGGTATGACATCGAATATGTATCCTGCTATAGTGAATGGATTAAGTGTCAGAGAAATGGTGCGCATGGGTGAAAAAATGCTGGTAAATAAAAATGCTTCACCATCTGACAAAGACATCTATTAATAATTGTTGCAATTACTATAAAAAAACGCCCATAAGGCGTTTTTTTATAGTAATATTTATTTTATATCTAAAATATAATAAACAATATCTTTATTTTCAGATTGATTTATTACATAAAATGAAAGTCCTTTGATAGTTTTTGTCGTGCCCGGCAAAACGTAAAAATTTATATTGTCAGCTGACAATCCAACACTTCCAACAGCCAGTGATGTTGCTTCTGTTAATGAAAAATCAGTATCAACATACGGGAACACTTCACTTACAACTTTTGGAAGTCTGAAGCTCAATGCTTTTTTTACAGCAGATTTAACAAATCCCTGTTGTGCTTCAATTCTTCCTAAGTCACCTTCCGCATACCCTGAATATCCTGCATAATTTGTTTTTCTGAATCTTAAGAATTCCATGGCATTTTCACCATATATAATTTGTTTTCCTGCTGGTATATTTATATCTAAAGGTGGATCAGAATATGGGTCAGTATATCTCATGTGAAAAGGAACATCCACTTCAACGCCGCCTACAGCATCAACAGCCGCCCTTACACCATCATAGTCTATAGTTACATATTTATCTATACTCATTCCTGTTATGTTATGTAACATTTCCTCCAGACCTTCAATACCTTTTACTGTATAAACTGAATTTATTTTATTGTTTGCGCTGTTTACAAAACCATCTCGGTCAACATATGTATCCCTAGGTATTGATATAACATCTGCTGTCTTTGTTTTAGTATTAAAGCTTGCAACCATTATCGTATCAGAACGTTCATGCTCCAAACCCAGTAAAATTACGTTTATTCTTTCATTCTTATTGTTGCCAATTATATTGAAAATATCTGTGGCTTCTACATTTCCGCCGTTTTGCATACTATTCAGCACAAAAAATCCACTTACTATTATCAATGAAAAACAAATAAGCGAAATAAAAAACACTTTAAAAAAATGTTTCAATTTATATTCCTCCAATATTATCTCTTCATATCACTGATATATAATACCACAAAAAAATATTTTGTAAAGACGTAAATTGAAAAAGTAGGTCTTGCAAAAGTAGGTCTTGCCGTAGGCAGACCTCTAATTCCGTCATAAAGTGAAGTTTTTAATATTTAAATATTTAAAGATTTGACCATTTCATCAGAAATTCTGCCAAACTCCTGAAGTGATAATGTTTCTCCTCTGGTGCCAGGGTCTATTCCTGACTTTTCTAAAACTTCTTTCACAAAATCTTTGGACAATTTCATATTATTGCTTATTCCGTTAAGAATAGTTTTTCTTCTTTGTCCAAAAGACGCTTTTACTAAAGTAAAAAGCATTTTTTCATCTGTTACTTCTATTCTTGGTTTACTGAGTATATTAAATTCAATAACTGCAGAATCAACTTTCGGCCTTGGCATGAACACTGTGTTTGGAACCATCAATGCAATATTTGTGTCTGCTCTGTACTGCACTGCAAGTGTAATGGCACCATATTCCTTGCTGCCCGGCTTTGAATTAAGTCTTTGTGCAACTTCTTTCTGAACCATTACAACAATTTTTGAAATTTTATATCTTTCTTCAAGTATTTTCATAATTATTGGCGTAGTAATATAATATGGAAGGTTAGCGACTATTTTAACGTCCATACCCTTAAATTCTTCATCAATAAGTTTAACAACATCAACTTTCATAAAATCATCATATATTATTTTAATGTTGTCATAGTTCAATGTTTCCTTATGTACTTTTTCCAGACTTTTATCTAACTCAATAGCTACAACTTTCTTTGCTTTTTTGCACAATTCCTGAGTCAAAGTTCCAAACCCTGGTCCTATTTCAATTACTCCGGAATTTTCATCTAATTTTGCAGTATCAGCTATTTTATTTATTATATTTCCATCTATAAGAAAATTTTGCCCTAATTTTTTGCTAAATTTGAATCCGTATTTATCAAGTATATCCTTCATCACCTTAGGTGAATACAGTTTTTTTTCATCCATTACTTATCCGTTTCCTTGTCGTTTTTTGAGTTTTCAACAATGATAATTGCTGCTTCCAATTCTTCTCTGGTTATTCCAAATGAATTAAGTCTTTTTAAAAATTGTTTAGCGCTACAGTATCCAATACCAAGCTCATCTCCAATTAAACCTCTTCTTTTAGAAGCATTGTCATTTCCGATTAGTTCATAATACACCATGTCATTGTTGGCAAATTCCTTCCTGTTTTCTGCTGTTTCGGCTCTTGCATTTTTTAATGCTTCTCTTATTGCCTCAGCACTTGCATTTTCAACACCTATATTTCCGTTTTTATTTGCTTTATCTCTGGGAATAAATGCATGTTTGCAATTTTCTATTTCTGAAGACAGAATATTTCTTATTTTTTTACCAGGATAATCCGGATCGGTCAATATTATTATTCCTCTGTTTTTTGATGCCTTTTTTATTACATTAATTATACTCTGGTTTATACCAAGTCCGCTGGTAGATATAACCTGTGCATCAACAGCTTTTTTAACTGCTGATATGTCAGACTTGCCTTCAACAACTATTATTTCTTTAATCAAACTGTTTCTCCTTTTTTTTAATAATTATTATTTCTTCATAAAATACCAGGAGCCCTTTGTGGTTTTTCCTGACCCGCTTCCTCCACATATTCCTATGAATATTGGTTTTTTCATAATAAATTATTTACTCCTTGGCTTATAATAATTACTAATATAATATACACCATTTTTCATATTTTGCATATATTAATATTTAAAATACGTACAAAAATAAAAAATTGCTTTTAAGCAATTTCTTATCTTTTGTTACTTTTAAATTTTTCACTCTAATACATAGACCTTTACTTGTCTTATTCCGAAGTTGTTCGCGTCTGTACCGTCTTCCATAAATAAGTCTACTCTGTAACCCTTGATTGCTCCTCCAGTATCAAGAGCTGTTGCGAAGCCATAGTCAGGACTGCCATCTGTTGAAGCTATGTAAAGCTTCGTTCCAAGAGGTATTACACTCGGGTCTACCGCAATTGTACCAGGCTGAGCTAATGTACCTGATGCTGTTATTCCATATTCGGGATCGCCGGGATATTTGCCTGTACTTTCATAAGATAAGTCATAAGCCGTAGCAATCATTTCAAGTTCTTGATCATATCGAAACCCGCCTCTTGATGTTGCAACTTCATATTCCTTTGTTCCCACTTCGATAATTTCATCTTCAGGATTGATATAAACAATTTCTTCTTCCAGTGATTTGGAAATAAGTTCTCCGTCCATATATGATTCCTGGTATACGGATTTTTTCATTCCATCAGATCCTTCTTGGACTACATTTTTGTAGTCAACGTATTTTTCGTCATTGTATACTATTTTTGTCTCATGTTCTACGCCGATTCTGTCAATATCATACTTTAATTCTTTTAATGGAGGTTTGTCATCATTAGATTTCTCTTTCAAAGAGGTACCTGCGAATGCAACATACTTAGAGTCCCCTGCATTATTATGATTAGTTACGATAAAGCTCATTATCAAAACTGTTAAAATAATAAATGGGTATATTTTTTTCTTTTTCATTTTACCACCAACCTTTAATAATATCCGAAAATTGACTACTCTCGTTGTCAATTAAAGGTATAAATTTTTACGTGAAAAATTTACTTTTTGCATAAGTATAGAT
>JBASLQ010000523.1:0-8411 GCA_049656425.1 Sedimentibacter sp. | reverse complement strand
TTTATTAAATCAATCATGTGATGATTAATTTCTTGCTTTTCTTCATTAGAAACTTTAGCTGTTCCGATATCCATAAACTTGTAAATTTGCATTGAGTCAGCTGATATTACTTCTGTGTTTAGTTTTTTTGCAAGTTCTACAGATACATACGTCTTGCCTACTGCAGTAGGTCCGACTATAACAATTATTTTATTGTTCATTATTTAATATTCCTTTATTTTTGGATTCTTTCAAATATTTTTTCTATTTCATATCTTGTCATTTTTATTATAACAGGTCGCCCATGAGGACATGTGTAAGGATTTTCAGTTATTTTCAAGTTATCTAATAAAGCCTTTACTTCAGGTATATGAAGCTTATCTCCTGATTTTACGGATTTTACGCAAGCGTTTTTTATTATTTTATCTATTGCTAAATTCAAACTTGTTTTATTAATATCCTTCAAGGAATCAAGAATAGTGTAAAAAATAGCCTTAATATTTGAATCTCTGAATATAGCAGGTATATTATTTATAAGTATAGCATTAATTCCAAAGTTTTCAATGGAAAATCCTAAATTTTCAAATATTTCTGCGTTGTTGATTGTTACATAGTAATCATCATAAGATAAATTAATTACTTCAGGCATTATAAGCTCTTGTCTAATAATTTTCTTGCTATTGTATTGATTTAGAAATTTCTCATAATTTATTCTTTCATGTGCAGCATGCTGGTCTATCATGTACATTTCTGATTTTTCAATATTTTCGCAAATAATATATGTGTCCATTAAAATGCCTATTATAGAAAGTTCAGGCAATTTACTGCTGTTTTCTTCAATTTCTATGAACGTCTGTTGCACTTGCTCTACTTCTTTTGTTTCTTCTTTTTCTAATGCTGCCGCTTGTTTCAATGGTTCTCTTTCAACTGATTTTTCAATAATGTCTTCAAATATATTACTGCTTGTTTCATTATTTAAATTAATTTCTTTAAACTTGATATTGTCGTAATTTTCATTGTCTGAAATAACATCAGATTTATTAATTTCATATTTATCATTTGCATAGTTGCTGTTATTTTCAAATATTGAGAAAGTATCATGGTTTTCTGGTTTATTGGATGAATGATTTGGCGCAATTGTATCTTTTGTAATTTCTTTCATTATGTTATTTGAATTTAAAGCTGAATATATTGCTCTTTTTACTTCATTTAAAACAATATCTTCATTTTGAAATCTCACTTCTGTTTTTGCCGGATGAACATTTACATCAACAAGTGAAGGGTCTATTTCAATTTTTAAAAAGCAGGCAGGGTACTTGTTTTTAGGAAGCAGCGTGTTGTATGCAGCTTCTATAAAATAGTTCATTCGTCTGTGTTTTATGAATCTGTTGTTTACAAATACAACTTGTAGCTTTCGGTTTCCCCTGTAATAATTCAAATTAGTTGTATAACCGATAATTTTAACAATATTGCTGCAATATTCCACTTTTAAAAGCGAGTTGTAAAGATCTTTTTCATAAAGGCTTGAAATTGTATTTATAAAATTAGTTGTCTTAGGTGTTCTAAAGGCAACTGTATTGTTGGTTATATATTTAAATGATACATTTTGTTTGCTTAATGCTAATGAAACAACTATTTCATTTATATTGCTGCTTTCTGATGCATCGCTTTTTAAGAATTTCTTTCTGGCAGGAACATTATAAAAAAGTTCAGTTACGGTTATTGTGGTACCGACAGGACAGCCAACATCTTCATTAGAAATGATTATCCCTCCTTCAATTGAAAGCTTTACACCGTAGGAATCTTCGTTTGTTCTTGTAATAACTTCCACATGAGCAACCGCTGCAATGCTCGCTAAGGCTTCTCCACGAAAACCAAGTGTGAAAAGAGAATTCAAGTCATCTGATGTTTCTATTTTACTTGTACAGTGTCTTTTGAAAGCATCTTCTACTTCATCTTTATTAATTCCTTTTCCATTATCAGTTATTCTTATTAAGCTTTTCCCGCCATTTTTAATTTCTACAATAATTTCATCAGCTTCTGCATCAATAGAATTTTCAACAAGTTCTTTTATTATTGATTTTGGGCTTTCAATTACTTCCCCTGCAGCAATTTTGTTTATAGTATCATTGTCCAACAAATGTATTTTAGCCATAATCTACCTTCTTTAAATGTGTTTTGCCTTTTCTATTATATCATTTAAAAGCGTGAAAGCTTTTACCGGGGTTATATTTTCTATATCAATATTCTTAATATTTTCAGCTAATTCCTTATATTCCTTGTTCTTGCTTTTTTCCGCCGGATCAGTCTGGAACATGGATACCTGGAAATTGTCAGTTATTCTGTCTCTTTTCTTTTTTGCAAATGGCTTATTTATGTCACTGTCATCTAACTGATTTAAAATCTCCTTTGCCCTTGCAACAACATCATCAGGAAGCCCTGCCAAGTTAGCAACTTGAATTCCATAACTTTTGTCTATACTTCCTTCTGCAATTTTACGAAGAAAAATTATTTTATCGTCTGTTTCTTTTATTAATATTCTGTAATTTTTAACACTTTTAAGTTTGCTTTCAAGTTCTGAAAGTTCATGGTAGTGGGTTGCAAACAATGTTTTTGCCTTGATTTTCTTGGTTATGTATTCCACAACACTCCAGGCAATGCTTAACCCGTCATATGTACTTGTCCCTCTGCCAATTTCATCTAATATTAAAAGGCTGTTTTCTGTAGCATTGTTCAAAATGTTGGATACTTCGCTCATTTCAACCATGAATGTACTTTGTCCTTGTGATAAATCATCAGAAGCACCTACACGAGTAAAGATTTTATCCAATATACATAATTCAGCACTTTTTGCAGGAACAAAACTGCCTATGTGGGCAAGAAGTGCTATTAAAGCAACCTGCCTCATATATGTGGATTTTCCTGCCATATTAGGTCCTGTAATAATAGACATTCGATGTTCCTTGTTGTCAATATAAGTGTCATTAGGAACAAACATCTCATTTTTCATTATTTTTTCTATAACAGGATGTCTTCCGTCAACTATTTTCATATATCCTGTGTTGTTCATTTCAGGTCTTACATAGTTGTTTTTAACTGAAGATATTGCTAATGAATTTAACGTGTCAATTACAGCAATGCTGTAGGCTGTTGCCTGAATTCTAATAACCTGTTCTTTTATATGCTGCCTTATTTCTAAGAATAATTCATATTCAAGTTTCATTAACTGTTCATCTGCGTTTAATATTTTGGCTTCCATTTCCTTTAATTCAGGAGTAACATATCTTTCGCAGTTTGCCAAAGTTTGTTTTCTTATATAATAATCAGGAACATTTTTCAAATAGGATTGTGTAACCTCTAAGTAATAGCCAAAAACTTTTGTATACCCTATTTTTAAATTTTTAATGCCCGTAGATTCTCTTTCTTTATTTTGAAGCTCAGAAATCCAATTTTTGCCGTTTACGGTTATTTCTTTTATTTCGTCCAGTTCATCATTGTAACCGCTTTTAATTATTCCACCTTCTTTTACAGAAATTGGCGGCTCCTCTACAATTGCTTTGTCTATAAGTTCAAAAATATCTGTCAAAGTGTCAAAACTTTCTGAAATATCAGAAAACATTTTAGATGAAAGTTCAGATAATTCAGTTTTTAAATCCGGAAGACTTGCTACTGACTGTTTTAATGCATTTAAATCTCTTCCATTGCAATTGCCATATACAATTCTGCTTATAATTCGTTCAATATCATAGATGTTTTTTAAATATTCTTTAATGTTGTTTGAAATCATTACATTGCTGTAAAGTTCTTCAACTGCATCAAGTCTTTTGTTTATGAAATTTATGTTTTTAAGAGGCTCTTCAATCCACTTTTTAAGTTGTCTTCCACCCATTGCAGTCATTGTGTAATCAAGGACATTGTACAATGTGCCTTGTCCTTTTTTTCCTCTTACTGTTTCAATGAGCTCTAAATTTTTTCTTGAGCTTGAGTCAAGGTATAAATAATCACCCACATTATAAAAATGAAGCTTGTTAATATGCTCCAATGATGTTTTCTGAGTTTGATTTAAGTAATTTATCAGCATTCCCAGTGACATGACTGCATGAATGTTGTCCGACAAACCAAATGAATCCAGTGAAACAACATGAAAATGCTTTAATATAATACCCTTATATTCAGAATAGCTGAGCACTTCTGAACATGTAATCATTGAGTCTATTGCATCATTTTCTGTAAATTTATTAGATATTATTTCTGAAGGATTAATTTTTAAAATTTCTTCTTTTAAAAGATTAAATTTATTGCTGTTATTTATATCAAAATCACTTAATGATATATTTTCTGTTACAAACAAGTCTCCTGTTGATATATCAGCATAAGACATGCCAAAACCTTTATCAATATATGTGCAGCATAAATAGTTGTTGCTTTTTTCATCCAACATACTTTGGTCAATGATGGTGCCAGGTGTTATTACTCTTATGACATCACGCTTTACAATGCCTTTTGCAACTGAAGGATCTTCAAGTTGTTCGCAAATTGCAACTTTAAAACCATTTTCAATAAGTTTAGAAATATAATTATCAACGGCATGATAAGGCACGCCGCACATAGGAGCTCTTTCTTCCTGACCGCAATCACGACCTGTAAGGGCTATTTCCAATACTTTCGATGCTGTAATTGCATCATCGAAAAACATTTCATAAAAATCTCCAAGTCTGTACAGCAGTATGCAATCTTTGTATTGTTCCTTAATGCTGAAATATTGCTCCATCATAGGTGTATATTTTGCCATTATACAACCTCCTTTTCTTAACTATTGCTCTATCTCGCCTTCCATATGGAATGTTTTTACGTTAGTTATTTTAACATTTACAATTTCTCCGATTAAATCTTCGCTGCCTTTAAAATGAACAAGTCTGAAATGTTCCGTTCTTCCTGTAAGTATATTATTGCTTGTCTTACTAGAAGATTCAACTAGAACAGAATAAATTTTTCCAATGCACTGTTCATTTCTTTCTAATATTAGTGGGTATAAAATATCTAAAAGTCTGTCAAATCTTTCGTGTTTAACTTCATCTGGTATTTGATTTTCCATTAAAGCAGCCTTAGTTCCTTCTCTCATGGAATAAAGGAAAGTATAAGCTGAGTCATACTGTGCTTTTTTTACTATATCAATAGTTTCCAGAAAATCTTCCTCTGTTTCTCCCGGGAAACCTACAATTATATCAGTGGTTATTGCAACATCAGGTATTTCTTTTTTTAATTTTTCAACTAAATCAAGATAATGTTCCTTTGTGTACTTGCGGTTCATTTGTGTTAGAATGTTGTTGCTTCCTGATTGTACAGGCAAATGAACGTGCTTGCATACTTTATCGCATTCTTTGATAGCTTTAATTAAATCATCAGTTAAATCCTTAGGATGAGAAGTCATAAAACGGATACGTTCAATACCATCAATTTTGTTTATTTCATACAGCAATTGTGCAAATGTAAATTTATTTTCCAAATTATTTCCGTATGAATTTACATTTTGTCCCAGCAATGTTATTTCTTTGCAGCCATCCTGAGCCAGATCTTTTACTTCATTTATTATTTCAACTGGCAATCTGCTTTTTTCTCTTCCTCTTACATAAGGTACTACGCAGTAAGTACAGAAATTATTGCAGCCATAAGTAATATTTACAAGAGCTTTATATTTAAATTTTCTGACTTTTGGCATGTTTTCATAAATCAGTTCTGAATTATTGATAATATCTACACTTTTATTCTTATTAACTTCTGCATTATAAATCAAGCCTGGAAGTTCATGAATTGTATTTGTCCCAAAAATAATATCAACAAAAGAAAACTTTTTAAGAACTTTTTTTCTTACTTCTTCATTTTGCATCATGCAACCGCAAACCGAAACTAACATATCAGGATTACTTCTTTTTAAATTTTTTATTGCTCCAAGTTTTCCGAAAAATTTAAGTTCAGCATGTTCTCTTATAAGACAAGTGTTAAATATTACTATATCAGCATTTTTACTATCTTCTGCTTCTTCATATCCAATTGATGTAAGTATACCGGATATTTTTTCTGAATCATGCTCATTCATTTGACATCCATAGGTTAAAATGTGATATGTTTTTCTTCTTCCATTCATAATGAAATATTTTTCATTCTTATTTTTCAACTCTATAATTTTGTCATTTTCAAGTTTTTCATTGTTATGTGTGAATTCTATTTTTTTATTGCTCATAAGTCTCCAACTTTCTAAGTATATCATTATATATTGAATATTATATCATTTAATAGTAATTTGTTCAATAAAAAAACTTCCTTGAAGAATCAAAAGAAATTTATGTAATATGTATTTCTTGTTTTAAAAATATAATAATAAAGGTATGAACTTTTTTGATTTTACTGTTGAAAATAAAAATATAGCTTAAATTAAAAATATTTATTTAAATTTTTATGAATTTGATGTAAAATACCATGAATAGAATAATAATCGTTGTTTTTTAGAAAGGATATTAAATGAATAATATAGATATTATTAACAAAAGACGCATCTTTGGTATAATTTCACACCCTGATGCCGGAAAAACTACATTAACTGAAAAACTTTTATTACACGGAGGTGCAATCCATGAAGCTGGTACAGTAAGAGCCAGAAAAAATTCAAAATTTGCAAAATCAGACTGGATGGAAATTGAAAAACAACGTGGTATTTCTGTTACATCATCAGTTATGCAATTTGAATACGATGATAAAGTAATATCCATTATGGATACGCCGGGACATAATGACTTTGGTGAGGATACATATCGTATTTTAACATCTGTTGACAGTGCAGTAATGGTAATAGATGCTGCAAAAGGTATTGAAACACAAACTAAAAAACTATTTCAAGTATGCAGCATGCGTGGTATTCCAATATTCACATTCATAAACAAACTTGACAGAGAATCCATGGATCCCCTTGAATCAATGCAGGAACTTGAAGATGTTTTAGGACTTCCTTCAGTTGCAGTAACATGGCCGATTGGCTGTGGAAAAGAATTTGAAGGAGTTTTCGACAGACTTAGAAATACAATTTATTTGTTCAGAAAAAAAGAACAAATACACCTTGACGGTGAAGGCGTATATTCAAGCAAACTTGATGGCATATTAAATCCTATAAATTTAAAAAACTTAAGAAGTGCAATGGAACTTCTTGATGGTGCCGGAAATGAATTCAACTTGGAATTAGTTAAAAATGGTAAGCTTTCACCTGTATTTTTCGGTTCAGCACTGGTTGACTTTGGAGTAACAGAATTTTTAGAGCATTTTCTTCAAATGTCACCTCCACCATCTGCAAGAAAAACAACAAGTGGAAGTGTTAATCCAACAGATGAGGAATTTACAGGCTTCATTTTCAAAATTCAGGCAAATATGGATCCTAATCACAGAGACCGTCTTGCATTTTTAAGAATTTGTTCCGGAACATTTGTAAGAGGAATGAATGTTACATTGTCAAGAACAGGAAAGCAATTGAAATTAAGTCAGTCAACTCACTTAATGGCTAATGAGCGTGAAACTGTAGATACTGCATATGCAGGAGATGTTATAGGAATTTATGATTCAGGCAATTTCCAAATTGGTGATACTTTAACTAATGGAAAAGATAAAATATTTTTTGAACCGCTGCCTACATTCCCTCCTGAAATGTTTTGCCGCGTAAGTGCAAAAAATTCTCTTAAAGGAAAAAACTTTCAAAAGGGTGTTGAACAGCTTGCTCAAGAAGGAGCAATACAGGTTTATAAAAATGAATACAATGAAGTTATATTAGGAGCTGTCGGTGTTCTTCAATTTGAAGTTTTTGAATATCGCCTTGTTAATGAATACAATACAGACATTCGTATGGAAAATATTGAATTCACTGTTGCACGATGGGTAAAAACTGACAATCCTGACAGTTTGAAGAAATTTCAAAATACTAGATGCATGCTTGTATTTGACCATTACGAAAGACCGGTTCTTTTATTTACAAATCAATATGCATTGAAAAGCTTCCAGGAACGAAATGAAGAATTAGTATTGGTAGAAGCATTAAATGTATTAGATGAATTAGATGATGTTGCTATTTAAATAAAACAAACATAAACCCAGACAATTTAATTTATCCGGGTTTTTTATACTATTCCTAAAAATTTTAAGCAAGCAAATCATTTTTTGTTTCTGTCAGTTTATTGCTCCACTTTCCGCACCTGTCTCCAAAATAGCCTAGTATATTATTGTTCTCATAAATTTTAACAACTTCACATTTGTTTGAGCAGCCTTCACATTCAAAACTTTTAGATATAATGCTTTTGTTTGCAATTTCAAATCCTCTGAAATTTGTAACGCCCGTTTTTTTAACAGCTGATTTTGCAATCATGGCAGCTCCAATAGCGCCCATCATACTGTAA
>JBASLQ010000522.1:0-7432 GCA_049656425.1 Sedimentibacter sp. | reverse complement strand
TTCGTTTCCAAAGGCAGCTCCTCATAGTACTCCTGATAGAATTTCGTTTATAATTGCAATTGCATATCCTTTATAAGCACCAAAAGGTAACAATAATTCAGCTAAATTTGGATCCTGTGTAGGCTCTCCATCTTTTGTAAGTGCCCACCCGTAAGGAATCTGTGTACCTTTTTCTCTAGCAATAATTATATTTGAATTTGCTACAACACTCATAGCCATATCAGAAACAATAGGTATATCGCCTGTAGGTATAGCCATAGACCATGGGTTATTACCATAACATGGAGTAATACCTCCAGTAGGAGCTAATCTTGCTGTAGCATTAGTCATAGCAATACCTATATAGTTATTTTTTAAAGCCTTCATTGAAAAATAAGCTGTCGCACCAAAATGGTTACTATTTCTTGCAGTTACTAAACCTATTCCAAACTTTTTAGCCTTTTCTATAGCAATTAGCATACTCTTTTCGCCTATTATATGCCCAAGTCCATTGTCACCGTTAACAGATGCTGCTATATTAGTTTCTCTGTCAATTTCTACAACTGGCTTCTTATTTAGACTTCCATGTTCAAACCTTTTTATATAAACAGGTAAAGTTCTAATGCCATGGGTATCTACTCCTCTTAAATTTGCTTCAACAAGAGCATCTGATACTACAGCCGAATCATTTTTACTAAGTCCAACATTTTCACAAATACTAATTATAATACTTCGCATTTCACTTTCTTTTATTAACTTCATTACATTCACCTCCAAGATATTTCTAATATTATTAATACACTATATTCTTGTTGTATACATTTAATGCCTATTAATTTTAATAAATTTTTGCATAAAAAGGATTTATTAATAAATAAAATAAAAAATAAATATTCTTATTGTATACAAATTATGCTAAGTAATAGTATGATTGTTTCCCAGAAAGTCGTTTCACAACTTTTTTCTGCAAGAATCTTACAGAAAATTACGACATAGTCGCAACCTTGGCGGTACCAAGGCAGTGCGTCAAGATAAGGACGTAATATTTAGTTGGTGGGAATCTAACTGAGAAAGGTTTAGCAAACCACTCATAGTGAGTCTTGGTGTTTTTACCGCTAAAATTTATCCGAAAGCTACCGGACTTGCATGTCCGTGGATAGACGAGTATAATG
The DNA here is from genome assembly GCA_049656425.1 of Sedimentibacter sp. Lineage (GTDB taxonomy): Bacteria > Bacillota > Clostridia > Tissierellales > Sedimentibacteraceae > Sedimentibacter. The sequence goes on along the minus strand of JBASLQ010000522.1, from coordinate 6,281 downwards.
ACCATAAAAAAGAAAGGAAAAGCATCCTCTTTATGACGACTGTGTTACCCGCACAGTTATCGAGGATGCCTCCAAATCGCTATGATAATTATACATGATTATTGGGTTGATGACAAGACCAAGACTGATTTTTTTACATTAGGAGCAGAGAAATTTCAGTTTGCCCTATTTGCGGCAATTTAACAAAAGTTATCGGAAGTAGAAAAAGAGGATTAATAGAGCATGAAGGAATCGAAAAAAAATTAATAATCAGAAGGTTGAAATGTTTGCATTGCAATCGTATACATCATGAACTTCCGGATATAATAGTTCCATACAAAAGATATTCATCAGAAGTTATAGAATGCTGTATATGCAATAAAATAGAGGATCTTCCATGCGAACTAACAACAATTCAAAAGATAAAAATTTGGTATTTCTTTTTAGAAAACTACTTTGAATCAACTTTTGAGGCATTTAAAATATTATACAAAGACTATCAAGACTTACAAAATGAAATTTCAATGCTCCTGCCACTAAAAGAAAAACGACTCCATCCAGACGGCTGGCTGAAGAAACTTGTCCGAATAATTGTAAATTTAAATCGATGGGTACATACCCGTTTTGCGTTTTCATGAGATTCTTTGTCTGATAAAATTCTAAAAAAAGACAAAGGAGGACTTTTTATCATGGATAAGAGGCGAAGCGAAGAAATTGCTGCAAATCGATTAAGATTAATCACGCCATTGCTGGATATTGCCTTAGATAAGAATAAGCTTCAGCAATTAAAGGAAGAACTATGCCTTCAAACAGGACTAAGCGAAAGGACTATACGCAGATATATTCAGTCATATGAAGACCAAGGATTTGAAGGATTAAAACCCAAAAGTTCAGGAAATGGCGGTCATTCAATTATTCCTGAAGAAGTTATGCAAGAAGCTATTGCATTAAGAAGAGAGGTTCCTAAAAGAAGTATAAATGACATCATTAAAATACTTGAATGGGAAAAAGTTGTGGAACCGGGATTTTTAAAACGAAGCACATTACAAGACCAGCTTACATACAGAGGTTATTCAAGCCACCAAATGAAGACGTATACAGAAAGTACCACAGGAGCCAGGCGGTTTCAAAAGCCGTGGAGAAATTATCTTTGGCAGAGCGATATAAAATATGGAAATTTCATTGATGGAAAGCCAACATATATGGTATGTTTCATTGATGATTGTACTAGGTTCATACTTCATTCAGAATTTTATCCGACATTAGACCAAAAAATCGTACAAGATTGTTTTAGAAAAGCTCTGATGAAATATGGGGCTCCAGATTCAGTGTACTTTGACAATGGAAAACAATTCAGAACAAACTGGATGCAAAGAGCATGCGGAAAGCTTGGAATACGGCTTCTCTATTGTCGTCCGTATGCCGCAAGTTCCAAGGGAAAGGTTGAAAAATACAACCAAACCGTAGATTCCTTCTTAAGAGAAGCATATGTTGCAAAGCCAAAATCATTAGATGAACTCAATCAGCATTATGTAGTATGGATGGAAGAATGTTACCTGCACAAAGAACATTCAGCATTAGAAGGAAAAACACCACATGAGGCATTTTATGAAGATTCACATGAGTTAAAGATGCTGCCTACACAAGAAATTGCCGATGCATTCCTATCATGTGAAAAACGTAAAGTTGATAAATCAGGCTGCATAAGCTTTGATGGTATTAAATATGAAGTGGAAATGGGACTTCATATGATTGGGAAAACAGTGGATGTTGTATTTGATGCAGCAGATATATCAAAAATTTCAATAGAATGCTCAGGGTTTGCACCTTGTTCTGCAGTGCCTTTAAAGATACAAAGTCATTCCGGTTCAAAACCTTCACTTCCGGAAAGATTAACTAAAAAAGAAGCCGAAAATTCAAGGTTACTAAATGCAGCAGCTGTGAAAAATCAGGAAAGAAAAAAGATACATAAAGCCGCACTCTCCTTTAAAGGAATGCTTGATATTTCAACTGATAAGAGTGGTGATGGCAATGTATGAAGAATTTTATGAATTAGATAAGACGCCCTTCATCAGAGGTCTACCAACAGAATCCTTATACATGACAGATGAACTAGAAGAAATATTGATGAGATTAAAATACGTTGCACAGAGGCAGCTGTTTGCAGTTGTTACTGGAGATTGCGGTACCGGTAAAACTACCTTGCTTCGAAAATTTAAAAATGAAATTGATTCTAACCATTACAAATTTTTGTATATATCGGATTCAAAACTAACACCAAGAAACTTTTACAGGCAGCTGTTAGAGCAGCTAGGATTTGAAGCAAATTATTACAGAGGTGAAGCCAAAAGGCAGTTGCACCGTGAAATTGAAATTATGAAAGGTGTTCACGATATTCATCCAATATGTGTTTGCGATGAATGCCACCTTATGAACCGTGAAATGTTAGAAGAGATTCGATTTCTTTTAAATGTTAAATTAGATTCTTTAAGTCCAATGGGTTTAATTCTGGCAGGTCAGTTATCTCAGAAGTCAGATAACTGACCATATCCCAGAAGCTATACTATCCTTGATTAATCGTCAAAGCGTAGAAAAACCAATAGTTTCTATGAAAATTCCTCGGATAATTTCTGATATATAATCTATAATACTCTTGGACATCAACCGATGTCACAAATATGTTTTGGAGGGTATTATGGATATCAGTTATTGGAGAGAACTAAATGACGGGTTTACTGACTTTCTTGTCGAGAAAGGCTACACCCACGACATTACAAGGCACTACAGGGGGACAATCAATCTGCTGATCCGCTTTGCGAATGCAAACGGCTATAAAGCATACACCAAAGAAATAGGCGAGAAATTTCTGGAGTCTGAAGAGCGCCTGATGTATTTACAGCAAGCTGGTTATCAGCGCCAGCGTTTGGTCATACGGCGATTTAATGAGTACCTTGACGACGGAAAGTATTCGTATACGTATCTTCGAGTGAATTACGAATGCCCGGAAGCTTTCAAAGAGGTGCTTGAGCATTATCTCAAATCATTGGAGACAGCAAATTTGAAGCAATGCACTATTGACAAACATCGTGTATTTACAATAAAGCTATGCAGGGATTTCGCGAAGAACGGCATAGAATCATGGGATGCCGTCGATGCCAAAGCGCTGTCGGGAGCGTTTGACCGGGCTACAAGCAAAGCTCAGTTTGCGGCATGCATACGGAAGCTCTTTGGATTCCTGGTCAAAGAAGGAATTGTCAAATACAATTACGCGGGGATAGTGCCGCAAATGCATTATTGGAAGCGTATCCCCTCCGTGTATAGCAACGATGAAATTGAGGCGATACTCGGAAGCGTCGATCGTTCAAATGAAGTGGGGAAACGTAATTATGCGATTCTTTTGTTGGCAGCACGATTGGGCATGCGCTCTTCTGACATAAGTTTCCTGCGTTTCGAAAATGTTGATTTTGTCAAAGCTATTATTGAGTTTAAACAACGAAAAACAGGGGTCGCAAACCAATTAACGCTTTTGCCAGAAATAGCGGAAGCCTTGCAAGACTATATCAACAACGTGCGTGGCGACTCAGTTGAGCCATATATATTCCTTACTTGCCGAGAAAGCTTGCGGAAGGGCGTGCTGCCGAAATTGAGCAGCGGGGCTATATGCCGGGTTGCCGCAAAACATTTTCGTCAATCTGGAATCGAGTTTGGCGACAGGCACCATAGCGCACATGCCCTCAGGATGTCACTCGCAAGCGGTCTCGTAGCGGAAAATGTGCCTTATGAAGCGGTCAGAACCATTCTGGGGCATGAAGATCCTAACGCCATAACGCATTATGTGAAATTTGACATGGAAAGCCTGCGTTCCTGCGCCCTTGACGTCCCAATGGCGAGCGGCAGATTTGCCGAATACCTAGCCGGCGGAAAGGGGGCGTTGTAATATGCCTAAGCAATATAGCAGTTGTCTGGCCACTGAAATGAATGATTATTTGAAACTGCTGGAAAACGCAGATAAAGACACTAACCAATACAGGACTACGTTTAACAGCCTTGACGCATATTTATTAAACAACAATATATCTCAAAAGGCACTGACGGAAGCGGTTGTTTTCGAGTGGCTGAAGACTCTTGCGTGCAAACCAAAGTCTAAGAGGAATTACACATGCAACTTGCGCAAGTTTGCACGATACTTGAGCGCGCTTGAAATCCCTGCGTATGAGCCGGAATTGTTTCGGACACAGTCAGATTATGTTGTGTACACTTTTTCAGATGAAGAGTTCGCAGCCATTATTGACGCAGCGGACAATTTTGCAGCAATCAAAAGCAAAGAAAATGAGACATCATATGTCTTTCCAATGCTGCTCAGGATTCTCTACGGCTGCGGATTGCGGCTGGGTGAAGCACTTTCGCTCCGTTGGTGTGACATAGATTTAGATACTGAAGTTATCACAATACGGAAAGCCAAAAACCACAAGCAGCGAATTGTCCCAATTAGCAGCTCATTAGCAGAGGTGCTCGGATTATACAATAGACGCATGATTGGAGATGATTCGGACGCCAGTTTATTGTTTGAGAGCGTCCGCATAAAAGGGCGTCCATACCTGCAAAACACGTTTAGGCTCTGGTTCTTGCAAATCTTGGAGCAAGCTGGTATCCCAAATGTACGCAGCGTGCCATCGGAGCGCATAATATCCCCTCACACCTTAAGGCACTACTTCACGTTCAAATCGTTTTTGAAGTCGGAAGCGGAAGGGAGACCTCTGGAAGAATCTGGACCACGACTTGCGGCATATCTTGGGCATGAATCTCTAGCAGGAACTGAAAAATATATAACGACGAATTATGTGCTGTACAAAAACTCGCACGCCCGGATGGAAGAGAGCGTTGGAAATCTGTTTCCGGAGGTGAATTTCGAGTGAAAAGCAAACCTGGTGAGTTAACTCGTCTGTTGTCAGAATTCTTTACCGAATACCTGCCTACTACCAAGGGGCTGAGCGCAAACACCATAACAGCGTACCAGTACGCTTTCCGGCTGCTTTTTGGATATCTTGATGATGTGAAAGGTATCATGCCGACCAAGGTGTCGTTTGAAACGCTCTCAAACGGCGTTATTGACGAATTTCTTGTCCATCTCGAACAAGAGCGCCAGTGTACCGCTAAAACGCGCAATGTTCGCCGCTCCGCGATTATTGCGTTTGCAAAATATGCCGCCAAGAAATCCTTTTCCGCATCTTTGCCATTTTATTCCGAAGCAATTACTTCCGCAAAGAAAAAAGAGCCGAAGAATAATATCATAAAATATTTTACGAAAGAAGAAATTCAATTGCTGCTAAAACTGCCTGATACATCAAAAGCAATCGGACAGCGCGATGTCGTGATGATGGCGGCATTATATGCTACTGGCGCACGAGCGCAGGAGCTGTGCGACATAACTTTGAAGGACATCACGTTAGCAACCACATCTTTTCCGACAAAGGTGTGCTTGACTGGAAAAGGGAACAAATCTCGAATAGTTACCATCCCCATGAGCTGTACCGCAATCATAACCGAGTATTTGCGGGTAAGAAAATACGATTTAAACAACAAGTCAACTTACGACCGGCATTTATTCTCAAGCCAGGTCAATGAGCAAATGTCAATCTCTTGCGTTGAGGAAGTTGTCTGGAAATATGTGGTTAGAGCAAAGGAACTCTATCCGAAGCTTTTTAGACAGAACGACTACACGCCGCACTCATTTCGCCACTCAATCGCGGTTCATATGCTTGAAGCAGGTGAATCACTTATTGCAATTAAGGCGTTTTTAGGCCATGCATCGATTTCTTCTACTGTTGTTTACGCCAAGATTACGCCAGAATTAGCTAACAAATACCTTGATGAACGCGGCAAACCATTAGAAAATACGATAATGCAATCGATTCCGCAGTCCCTCCCCGATGCGATGCCATTCCTATACAGATAGTTTTGTCATCAGATGTTATCCGAGGAGTCTAAAGCAGATTCCTCGGAGTTGCAACACTTCAGAAGAATTATGGTGGATAAAATAATTGCTGGGATATGGTCAATCAGAGTTGTGGGAGAAGCTTCAACTGCAATCATATGCAGCTATACGCCAAAGAATTGATGTACAAAGCAAAGTTAATCACTATGACAGAGCTCAAACCGGCAAATATATCAGGCATCAATTAAAAAATGCCGGTTGTGACAGAGAAATATTTACTGATGCTGCTATGGATGAAATTTATCGCTATACATCCGGCACAGCAAGATTAATTGATAAAGTTTGTACCAGTTCCCTTCTCTATGGC
>JBASLQ010000521.1:0-1939 GCA_049656425.1 Sedimentibacter sp. | reverse complement strand
TTCTTATTGGATTTAAAAAATTGCTTATATATAATAAAAACGCAGCAAAATCTCCAAAGTTTATCCATCCTTTAAAAAAGAATACAGCCCCTGCACTTAGCACAAGAATATTTAAAAAGTCTATTATAAATGAAGAACCTACGTGAAATTCAGCCATTACTTTATAAGCTTTTTTTCGGGCTGCCTGGAATTTGTTGTTATTTTTTTTGAATTTTTCTATTTCATTTTCCTTATTGCTGAATGCTTTAGAAACTCTGATTCCAGAAATACTGTTTTCAATTGTGGCATTTACTTCACCTATTGTCACTCTTGTTTCCATAAATGTGTCTGCCATTCTTATTCTTAGTTTCATAGCTATAAAAACCAAAAATGGTACAACTGAAAATACAATTAATGCAAGAGGCAAGTTTATTGCGCTTAACATAATGAAAGAGCCAATCAACATTACTGCAGAAATGAATAAATCTTCAGGTCCGTGATGCGCCAGTTCTGAAATATCCATTAAGTCATTTATTATTCTAGATGAAAGTGTACCTGTTTTGTTTTCATCAAAAAACACAAATGGAAGATCCTGCAAATGTTCAAATATATCTTTCCTCATAGTTGCCTGCATTGTTACTCCCATTATATGGCCATAGTATGTTATGTAATAATTGAGACCAACTTTCAGCACATATATTAATCCTAATGCAATAAGCCAGGTAATCATTAAATTAAGCTGCTGCTCTGGTACATAAATGTTTATAATATTTCTTGTAATCATTGGATAAAACAAATCGCACACCGCAATTACAAATGCGCAAATCATGTCAATGATGAATATTTTTTTTACTGGTTTATAATATGAAATAAATCTTTTAATCATATAATACAATACTCCTTATGAAATTTAATTTTTGAAGGATAATTTAAAGCATATGGCTTATGTATATTATAACATTATAGAAAAAGAAGTAATAGGTGTATTTTCAATTTTTTTTACTTAAAAAAGTTAAAGAAAATACTGAAGAAATTTCCGCTCAAACAAATTTAAAAAATAAATTAATTTAATAAAAGCATGTCTGAGCATGAACATCAGACATGCTTTTTTGTAAAATGACGAAGTTAATTCAAATTATATTAAATTTATGAATAGAAATAACAATGTTAATTTGTGTCATTCTATTGACATTACAAGGAATTTGTGATAAACATAAATATATTTATTTTTAATTAAATAATGATATAATTTTCAAAGCATATTACAGACACAATTGGTTTGATTTTAAAGCTTGGAAATAACAATTATTATTATTTAATTTTCAGTAAAAGATATTTTAATAAAAATTTTATTAACTGAAAGGAATTGAAAAATGAAAAGAATTATAGCTTTTTTAATTGCCGCTGTCATGATGTTCAGCTTGTCAGCGTGCTCAAGTCAAGAAACAACTCCAGATAATACAGCAGATCCAATTGTCAAGACGGAATTAGCTATGGGCTACACAACAGAGCCTGAAGGTCTTGATCCCCACAGAACTGCCGCTGCTTCCACTTTTACCGTAACAAACAACATTTATGATACTTTAATAGGCGTTGCATCTGATTGGTCAATAACTCCAAGACTTGCAAAAGAATGGATTATTTCTGAAGATGGAATGAATATTACATTTACATTAAGAGATGATGTGTATTTTCACAATGGAAGACAGATGACAGCAAAGGATGTAGAATTTTCTTTTAACAGACTTAAAGATGCTGAAAGTCCAAAAGCGAGAGATTATGCAAACATAGTGAAAATTGAAGTGTTAGATGACTATAATATAAAATTTACAACTGAAACTTTAGATGTTGAATTTTTGAAAAGTTTTGCATATCCTTGGGCAGCAGTAGTGCCGGAGGAAGCTGTTGAAACTTTAAAAACAAATCCTGTAGGAACAGGTGCTTTCACATTAAAGGAATG
>JBASLQ010000520.1:0-2255 GCA_049656425.1 Sedimentibacter sp. | reverse complement strand
CTTAAGTCTTTAGTATTATAACCGCATCTTTTTTATGCTTGTATTCTCATTGAGCTGGTGATTAATCCAATCTCTTATCTCCATAAAAGAAAAGTGCTACAGTTCCAGGCCCTGTATGTGAACCTATTACAGTTCCAACGCTGTTAATCATTACAGGTCCATCCAGATGTTTGAACTTTTCTTCAATTAAATCAGCAACTTTTCGTGCATCTTCATAACATGCTGAATTGGATATAAAGCACTTGCCTGTATAATCTACGCCGCCTTTCGCATGTTCTTCCATTTTTTTAACAATTTCTGCCATGACATGCTTTTTCCCGCGAAATTTCATTCGTGGAATGAGTTTTCCGTCATAGCTCATGTTCATTAACGGGCATATATTCAGCAAGTTTCCAACAATTGCTGAAGTTGACGATATACGTCCGCCACGTTTGTAATGTGTCAGGTCTGTAGAAAAAAACCAATGATGAACATTAAGTTTATTTTCTTCTGCCCATGCATACACATCTTCTATTGTTGAACCGGTGTCATGCATATGGGCTGCCATATCTATAAGCAAACCATAACCTGACGATGCACCTAATGAATCCACTAATAAAATTTTTCTGTCCGGATATTTTAATAAAAGTTCATTTTTTGCAATGCAAGCAGAATTGTAAGAGCCTGATAACCCTGAAGAAAATGAAATATGCAAAATATCTTTGCCATCTTTTAAAATCGGTTCAAAGAAACTTATAAACTGACCTACATTTACCTGTGAAGTAGTAGGCATTGCTCCTGCTGAAATTTTACCGTAAAATTCTTCAAAAGACATTGTTTTTCCTAAGTCATCCGGATATTCCTTACCATCTATATTGTAATGAAAACAAACAAGTGGTATATTCCTTTTTTCAAAATATTCATTTGGCAAATCAGCTGTAGAACAGCAAGTTAAAACATATTCTATCATATACAACACCTCTTTATTTTATTATTGAATGATTCCATTAAAACTTCCCCCTATCTATTCAAGATTTATTTGTTAATACAAAATTAAATTCGGATTAATCCGGACATTATAATATTAACAAATAGCAATCATGTAATCAACTAAATTTGTAAATTTTTTCATATATAGTACTTCAAACCATATTGCTTAATATTATCCATAATATATTATAATTTTCTCCGATTATTATCTAAATATCCTGTAGATACATGTTTTGAATCACAAAACGGTTTATTGTCTGATTTTCCGCATCTGCACAATGTAACTCTGTTTCTAATTTCATAAGTGTATCCATTTGATGACTTTATTGGAATGTTTCCTTTAACAAAAATAGGTCCGCTTACTTTCATTTCAGAATCCTGAAGTATTTCAACTGAAGGTTCATATTCCGGTTCTATTGCATCTCCGCTTTTAGTCAGGGCAACAAGCCTTCCAGCCGGACATTCATAAGCACCTTTTATAGCTTCATCTCTATTTTCTAAATTATCAGATTTTTCAGTAAGTTCCCAAACATCTCCATTTTCTCTGTGACAAAATCTCGCAAAAGCGCATCTGCCATCATCTAACAAATCAAGTGCAGGTCCTTCAATCTTGCTTTCAATTCTATCTAAAAAATTTGTTTTTGATGCAGTTTCTGTTCCGTCAAAATTGCATTTAACATGAGTACCGTCACAAAATGGAGGGTTTTTTGATTTACCGCAGCGACATAATGAATATTGTTTTGATTGCGGAAATTCTCGGCCATCTTTATACTCATATCCCCTGCCATTATAATATATTATTTTCTCAACTAAAGGAATATTGCCTGATACAATGTATGGCCCATCTTTTATTATTGTAATTTTATATTTACTTTTATCATTTGACATTTATTACCTCCGTATACAATATTGTAAATTAAGCAGCTATATTTAGTACTATTTCACATAATCTACGATATAATTATATCACTATGTATTTAATTATTCAATATTGTTCAATTCTGATTAACTTTTCATTTTCTTGGGTATATATAAATTGATATTCAACGTATTTTAAGCTCATTGTTACCTAATTTTCAAGTTGGTGATGCTACTGCCCAAGGAGCAAGTACAATTACTCAGCAATTAGCAAAAAATTTGTACCTGACTAATGAAAAATCATGGGAACGCAAAATTAAGGAAATTTATTTAGCTATTCAATTAGAGAGAAAATTTTCAAAAGATCAAATACTTGAAAATTATCTAAATACTATTCCTCTTGGTCAAAGCTCATATGGGGTACAAAC
>JBASLQ010000519.1:0-2290 GCA_049656425.1 Sedimentibacter sp. | reverse complement strand
GTTTAAATATAGTGCCAGGTCATTTCACAAATATTTAAAGGTTGCAAGAACATTGGCAGATATGGAAGGGGCAGAAAAAATAAGAAGAAAGGATATTCTTTCAGCATTATTGTCAAGAGATATGGATAATGACAGCATACAAATGACTGTTATAAAGGGTTAGATTATGGGATATTGGATTTGGTTAACACTGTTGAAAGGAATTGTACATTAATTTCAAAAAGACTTCTGGATGCTTTTGAGACGCCTGAAAATATTTATAATGCTGACTATGATCTATTAATAAGGGTACCGGGAATAGGGAATGCAACTGCAAATATGATATTGAACAGCAAGTCCCTCGAAGGAGCCAAAATAATACTTGACAATTGTTGTAAAAATGTCATAAGTATAAATAACCTGTAAAGAACAGAGTTATAGCGACATTTATAACAGGTATTCTGAAATGCAGGAGGCTATACAATTGCATTTCTAGGCAATGGGCTTGATATATGTTATCCTAAGGAACATTTATCATTAATGGAAAGTATAATTGAACACGGTGCTGTTATATCCAAAACACCTTAGGAGATTATAAATATATTTCGCCTTATGAAGAGTAAAAGGTAATTCATAGTAAATAAATAGACTAAATGGGACAAAAAAATCTGGGGGCTTTCCCCAGATTAATCAACCACCACCTAATACGTTAAGCACATGTAATTCATCCTTGTCATGCAAGGATGTTTTATTGTCTGCTTTTGCTTTATTTACTAAAATCATTGAGGATTTTAATAAAGAGCTCCTGGAATCATTTATTATTTCACTAATATGGTCAAGTAGGTTTTCTATAGTGGAATTTTCAGGTAGTTCTACTGTTAATGGCAAGTTAGTTGTATCAATGCCATAATATTTTATTTTAATGACCAACTTATCACCTTCTAAAAAAGTTATATTGTTGATATTAGTCTGTGATGTTTTCAGTAAGGTTGTAAAAATCTTTCGCTACAAAATCCAAACCAAGTTTTTCCAATGTATTTTGTGTAGGCATTCCTGTTTCTCTATCCCAGCCTACAAATGCAAAGAAATTGTCTGCCAGCATTTCATTATCTACAGTTACATTAGCAAGAGGTCCTGCGGTTAATGGTGGTTTTCCTACACTGCGACTTGGAATAGTCATATCACTTGGTCTCAATCCCTCACGAACATTAAAGGATTGTCTTAGTGTCAATATTCTCAATCCGGTTTCATCAGCATCCTGCTCTTTAAAGGATCTGCCTGTAATAGCTTCAATATATTCTTTTTCCATGCCTTGAACTCCTGTTAAAGACATAAACATACAGAAGCCGCCACAATTATTAACCTCAGTTCCTGCTGCCATCTTTGAATCTAAGTAACCTGTTTCTCTATAATCATATTTGTCCCCAAGTGGTATTCCCATCATTTGAGCGCCGCCAAGACCACCTTTAACGTGACGACCTGGTGTAGGATCAAACTGATAAATTCTTGCTAAGCCAGGTGCGAAACGAGGATCATGCATAGGAAGTTCAATTCCTGATGCTGTTTGTAAGTATTCCTCGCCCTTTCCAAATTTCTTTGCAGCATATTGAGAACCATTTGCAAGTATTGCTCCAACGCCAGTTCCTTCTGCCATTTTCTCCATTAAAGCAACCATTGCTTCACCATTACCCCATGTCAACTCAATACCATCCAGGTCTTCCTTAGAAAGTACTCCTTCATTGTAACATTCCATAGCCCAAGCAATTGTCATGCCTGCAGATATTGTATCAAATCCATAGCTATTGCATATTTCATTGCATTTCATAATAGCTTCAATATCATCACAGAGGCAAGTTGAACCAAATGCCGCAGCTGTTTCATATTCAGGTCTTTCTGTCTGAGGTAAAGGCCAGCGTCCATCTTTTACTTCATATTCAGCACCACAGCCTAAAGGACAATTAGAGCAAGCGTATTTCTTGGTTTTATATTTATGGTCGAAGGTTGTGGCAGCTAGTTTCGTTGCACTTTCATCACCAAAATCAACTATTCCAACGCCCCCCCAGTTTTTAACTGGTGAATCTCCACTTAATGCAGAGGCTCCTGTGCCAACACTGGTTCCGTAAGCTCCAAATCCAGATGCAACAGGGCTATCCTTCATACCTGCTGCAATCTTCTTATTGAGTTCTAATACCTTCTCAGGATTAGCAACTTTTACTTCACCTGTACCTCGAACTGCAATAGCTTTTAATTTTTTAGAACCCATTACAGCTCCACCGCCACCTCGACCTGGTGCACGGTGTCCGTCATTAAT
>JBASLQ010000518.1:0-2133 GCA_049656425.1 Sedimentibacter sp. | reverse complement strand
GTTTGTAGAGGAATATTGTATGAAGCTAAGAACGGAAATAACATTTTTTGTTTCTATTATTTTAATATTTTCAGTTGGAAGCATTACATTGCTTTCATACTTTCAAATGGAAGATATTTTTAATAATCAATTAGAGACCAGATTGTTTGATATTGCAAATTATGCAGCAGAAGATAAGCAGGTTAAGGATGCATTGGCTGAAAAAGATGATATATTAAAATCAAATTTAAATGAACACATTGAAAAAGTACGTTTAAAAACAAAAGTGGATTTTATTGTTATATTTGATATGAATAGGATAAGACTTACTCATCCTAATGAAGAAAACATAGGTTTAAAATTTGTAGGAGGGGATGAAACAAGAGTATTAATAAAGGGAGAAGAATATATTTCTGAAGCCAAAGGCACTCTAGGAATTTCAATCAGGGCATTTGTGCCAATCTTTAAAGACGGAAAACAAATTGGTGCAGTATGTGTAGGAACCACAATTAATGAAATTAATAAAGAAACAAAAAGAAAAATGGAGCAGTTCTTACCTTTTATTGTAATTGGATTTACATTAGGCATATATTGTGCTTTTGTTTTATCAACGATTATTAAGGATGAAATTTTGGGGTTAGAACCAAAAGAAATTACTTTAATGTTTAAAGAAAAGGATGCAATACTTGAAAATGTTAAAGAAGGAATAATAACTTTAAATGAAAAAGGAAATCTTATTCAATATAATAAAGAAGCAGCACGGATATTAAGACTGACAGACAAAGATATGGGAAAAAATACAGCTGAGATTGTTGCTAATAATAAGGCTTTTGAAGCAATTGACAGTGGTAAAGATATAGAAGCCCTGGAAGTTAAAGTAAGACCGGGAGTTACAATTTTGTGTAAATATAATACTTTGAAAAATGACAAGAATAAAGTTATAGGACGTGTAGTTAATTTCAGAGATTTGACAGAAGTTAAAGAAATGGCTGAAGAACTTACAGGAATAAAAAAAATGGCTTGGTCTTTGAGAGCTCAAAATCATGAATTTATGAATAAATTACACACAATATCCGGTTTAATACAATTGGAAGAATATGATGAAGCAATAAAATATATATCCAAAACTGCCAGCAGCAGGGATGTAATAACTGAAGTTACAACCAGCAAAATTAAAAATGCGTCCATAGCTGCATTGCTTTTAGCAAAGTACTATAAGGCTGAAGAATTAAGAATAAAATTAGAAATTGACAGTCAATCTAATTTAACCGGTCTGCCCAAGTTATTAAGCGAGGAAGACTTGGGTTCTGTAATTGGAAACCTGATTGAAAATTCTTTTGATGCAGTAAATGTAGATGGAACAGGAAAAATATCTTTTAAAATAAATGAGAATGATGGTAACTTAATTATTGAGTTAAAGGATAATGGACCAGGTATACCTGTTGAATTAAGAGAAAAAATATATGAACCCAGATTTACTACAAAATCAGGTCAAAGAGGATATGGAATGAATATTGTTAAGAATATCGTGGACAATGCTAATGGAGAAATTATTTTATCTGTAAAAAATGGGACTTCATGGTATGTAAAAATACCTATGGAAAGCGGTGAAAATATATGATTCAGGTTATAATAGTTGAAGATGATCCCATGGTCAGAGATATAAATTCCAAATTTTTAAAAAAACTGCCTGAATTTCATCTTGCAAAAGCTGTTGCCAGCCTTACAGAAGCACAAGAATTTATAAGTAAGAATAAAGTGGATTTAATTTTACTGGATATTTACCTGCCTAAGGAAAATGGAATTGATTTTTTGAAACTGTTAAGAAAAGAGGAAATAAAAATTGATGTTATTCTTATAACCGCAGATAAAACAAGCAGCATGATACAGGAAGCATTTCGTTATGGAGCTGTCGATTACCTGATTAAGCCATTTACTTTTGAAAGATTTAAAGAGTCTTTGACAAATTATAAGGACAGATATTACAGCTTCAACAACCTTGATATAATTGAACAAAATGAGCTGGATAAATATCTTTCTAAAAGTGCAGTTTCAGAAGAAGATGACGGATATTTAAATGAATTTGTAAAAGGTATCAATAAATATACTTATAAAGTAATATGGCAGGAAGTTGAAAAATTTACAGATGAATAT
>JBASLQ010000517.1:0-4520 GCA_049656425.1 Sedimentibacter sp. | reverse complement strand
AATTGGAGCTATGTTGCTTGGTACAAGCAAGTACGTGGCAACTGAATTTTCATTTTTTATGGCAATTCCAACAATGCTTGGAGCAAGCGCTCTGAAGCTCATAAAAGCAGGTTTTGGATTTTCAGGTTTTGAATGGCTCGTTCTTGGAGTCGGTTCTCTTGTAGCTTACTTAGTATCAATATTTGCAATTAAGTTTTTAATGGACTATATAAGAAAGCATGATTTTAAAGCTTTCGGTTACTACAGAATCATACTGGGATTTTTGGTTCTTGCTTACTTTTACATTTTTAATTAAAAATTAAATTATAAAAAAATGAGGTCCTTCGCTAGCGCTTAGGATGACTTTATTGTCATTCTGAAGGCGCAAGCCTGAAGAATCTCATTTTTTTTATTGTTCCAAATACTCTTCCAGCGTCAAACCGGATTCATATACTTTAGTTGCTAATTCTATTCCTAAATATCTTATGTGCCAAGGCTCAAATAAATATCCTGTAATATCTTCCTTTCTTTTTGGATATCTTACTATAAATCCAAATCTGTGAGCATTTTCTGACACCCATTTTCCTTCTTCAGTATCTCCAAAAGTATCATCTAATAAATAATTTAAAGCTTCACATGTAATGTCCATAGCAAGACCGGTCTGATGCTCGCTTTGACCAGGTTTTGCACTGTATTTGTCAGCTGCTGCCTGCCCGTTGTTTGATACATATGACTTATACAATGCATCTTGCGTATAATAAGATCTGTAGCCTGAACGTGCATACAACTCATATTCTGCTTCATCTTTTGCTGCTGCAAATAATTCCTTTAAAGCTATGTAAGCATCTTCCCTAAGTTGATTTACTTCAGGATTTTTCAATACTGTAGGAACATCATCCAATGAAACCAAATCATCCGGCACATATGTATCATCAAGATTATTCTTTTTATTAACCAATGCATCATATGCTTCCGGATTAGCCACTATATTTTTTACACCATCATTTTCTTCCGGCTCTACCTCATCTTCTACAACTTCTACATTATCTTCTTCATTATCTTCATTAGAAGGATCATTTTCAGCAGGAGTTTCTGCATTATTTTGTTCTTCTTCATTTGAAGGCTTTTCTTCATTTTCATTATTTTCAGAATCAATTTGTTCTATATCATTGTTACCGTCTTTAGATCTTCCTTCAACGAAAAACATTACTGCAAGCAAAATTATAAATATGGCAGTTACCATAATAAAAAATCTTCGCATCTTTTGTTTTTTTGTTTTTTTCATTTCTTCTCCTTATGAATGCATCCTGATTTTAATAAATGTTTTTCCACATTATAATTGCATCTTCAAGTGGTAGTTGATAATATTTCGGCCTTTTTCCCACTGAAAAGAAACCGAATTTTTTATATAAATTTATTGCAGTTGTGTTTGATTCTCTCACTTCCAGTGTCATGTTTTTAATTTCACTGCATTTGCATACACCAATCATCTTATCTATGAGCATAGATGCAATTCCCCTGTTTCTGTATTCCGGAAGTACTGCAACATTTGTTATATGGCACTCATCTAAAATTTTCCACATTCCCATATATCCAACAACATTTTCATTTTCCTCAGCGCATTCATAATAGGCATGCTCGTTTTTAAGCTCCCCCTCAAATGATTCCTTTGACCAAGGCAATGAAAAGCATTTTTTTTCAATCTCAGTAATTTGATCAATATCATTGCTATTCATATTTCTAATCAATACCGATTCCATGTTACCCCCTTATATTATTTCTTTCAGCTTGTGATAACCTCAAATATTGTGGTTTAAAATCTGATGCCGAAACGGTCTCGTTGTTTTCTGCCATTCTTACGCCAATATATGCAAGAGTTGAAGCATTGAGATAATTAAATTTACTTGGTGCAAACACTGGTTTTCTGTTTAATTTTTCTTCAATAATATTTTTGTAATTAATTGAACCATCTCCGTTAAATATAACAGTTTCCTCAAATTCATTAAGCAATTCAATCAATTCATCAATGTTGCATGGAAACTGTTCCTTCACAGCAACAATATTGTCATTTTCCCATTTGTAAATTCCGGTATACACTCTTCCGGCTTTTGCATCCATTATAGGCACGATTAATTTGTCTGTATCATAAATATTACCTGCCAGAGATTTTATAGTAGGTATATTTGCAATAGGAATATCAGCAGCATAAGCCATGCTTTTAGCAATTGCTGCACCTATTCTCAGGCCTGTATATGATCCCGGTCCTTCAGAAACAGCAATTACATCTATATCTTGAAGTTTTATTCCTAATTCATTCATCAAATCTTCAATTAAAGGCATTAGCTTTTCTGAATGTGTTTTTTTATGACTTAATGTATATTCACCTAAAATATTATCTCCATCAGAAACTGCACAGGAAGCTGTTATTGATGCTGATTCAATTGCAAGTACTTTCATAATTTTTTAACTCCTCTGTTATTTTCTCGTAAACAAGTCCCTTGCCGTCAATAAATAAGGTTCTGCGACTGTCATCTAATCTTTGTATGTTTATGTTAATTCTGTTTTCCGGAAGTATTCTTTCAATTTTTTCAGACCACTCTATTATAGTTACACCCTCAGAATATATATATTCATCATAGCCCAAATCATACATATCATCTTCTGATTCAATTCTGTATACATCCATGTGGTAAAAAGGAAGCAATCCTTGGTATTCTTTTATTATTGTGAAAGTAGGACTTGTAATATATTCCTTTACGCCAAATTCTCTGGCTATAAATTGTGTAAGTGCAGTTTTCCCCACACCTAAATCACCATCAAGGCATATTACTGTGCCTTTTTCCAAGTGATGGCTGATTATCTTTCCTACTTTTTCAGTATCTTGTAAATTATTTACTATAATTTTCATCTCTTTTCCTTCTCTTTAACAATAGATTCAGCAATTGCTCATCTATTGTTATTATACATTTACGAATTTAAAAAATCAATGAATAATAATTGAGGTAAAGTTCATATGATGCAGGCGCATAAAAATTAATTGAAGAATATATAAGTACATGTTATAATATCACGAATATATTTTTAAAACTTCAATATAAACGGTGTTAATTAATTAATTGAGTGAATAACATTAATAATATAAATATAGAAATTTTCAAGGAGAATAATAATGGATATTAAATTTAATCATATATACTTTATTGGAATAGGCGGAATAAGCATGAGCGCTTTAGCTGAAATAATGATCGATGAAGGCGTAAAAGTGTCAGGTTCTGACAGAAGCAGTTCTCATATTGTTAAGAAGCTTGAATCTATGGGAACAAAAATCAACATAAATCATGAAAGCAAAAATATCAGCAATGATATTGATCTTGTAGTATATACTTCAGCAATTTCCAATGACAACCCTGAACTTTTAAAAGCACAGGAACTGAAATTAAACATTATGGACAGAGCTGAATTTTTAGGATTAATTATGAAAAAATACAGCAATGCAATTTGTGTTTCCGGTACTCACGGCAAAACAACAACAACCGGCATGCTGTCTTCAATTTTAATAGAAACAAATTTGAAACCTACAATATTTTTAGGCGGAGAAATGGATTCTTTAGGAGGCAATTTAATGCATGGCTCCTATGACATGCTTTTAACTGAAGCATGTGAATATAAAAGGAATTTTTTGAAATTTAATCCGACAATGGAATTGATTTTAAATATAGATGAAGATCATCTGGATTATTATAAGGACTTAAAAGATATTGAAAACGCATTTGTTGAATATGCAGAAAAACTTCCTCCTTTTGGTCATTTAATTGTTAATGTTAAAAATAAAAATTTATTTGAACAATTAAATTGTCATGTAATTACTTTTGGAATGGACGACAGCGCTGATTATTATCCAGATAATATTAAGCTTCTTCCTTCTCCATCATACACTTTAATGCATAAAAATAAAATAATTGAAGAAATAAATCTTAAAGTATTTGGAGAACACAATATATTAAATTCTGTAGCTGCTGCTGCTGCATGCATGTCTCTTGGTATAGAAAGCTCAATAATAAAAAACGGATTGTTTGACTTTATCGGTACACACCGCAGATACGAATACAAAGGATGCTATAATAATGCAACAGTTATTGATGATTATGCACATCATCCATCAGAAATGAAAGCAACATTAAAAACTGCAAAATCATATACATCCGGTAAAATTATTACAGTATTTCAACCTCATACATTTACAAGAACAAAAAAATTATTGAATGAATTTGCACAGGCTCTGGCACTTTCTGATGAAGCTATACTTTTAGACATATATGCAGCAAGGGAAATAGACACCGGTGAAATACATTCAAAAGATATTATCAGCAAAATGAAAGACTATGATAAAGATGCTTACTATGCAGAAAATTTCCAGGCTGCAGCAGATATTATAAGATCATTGGCTAAAAGAGGCGATATTATTATCACCATGGGCGCCGGCAATGTAAATGAAGTAGCAGAACTTATAATAGAAAAATAAACAGTGGGGACGGACCTTT
>JBASLQ010000516.1:0-10904 GCA_049656425.1 Sedimentibacter sp. | reverse complement strand
GGTCTATAATTTGCTTTTTATTTGTTTTTCTATTCATCCTTTTTAATATACCATCATTAACATGTTGAAGAGGTATATCAAAATAATTAAGAAGCTTGTCATTATTTTTAAACTCATTTATTAATTCATCATAAATATCTTCAGGATATAAATAATGAACTCTAATCCATTCAACACCATTAATTTCAGATACTCTTTGAATTACTTCATGAAGCTTTCTTTCATTGTAAATATCAAGACCATACTTGCTTGTATCCTGAGCTATAATTATAATTTCTTTTGCACCGTGTTCTGCAAGATGCTTTGCTTCTTCAACGATACTTTCGATTTTTCTGCTTTTATATGGCCCTCGAAGTTGCGGTATTACGCAATAAGTGCAGTTATTGCTGCATCCTTCTGCTATTTTTAAATATGCGTACCAATTGTCAGTCAAAGTAATTCTTGGAAGATCTTTGTCAATATCTAACTGTGTTTTTGTATCCACTACCAAGGATTTGCTTACCTCATATTTCTCAATATACTCATCAATTTTTTCAAAACCACTTGTACCTATAATTATGTCTACTTCAGGAATTTCTTTTGCAAGATCTTCTCCAAATCTTTGAGATAAACAGCCTGTTACAACTATTTTTACTTTCTTGTTCACATTGTTTTTAATGTCTGCTGCAGTTATTATTGAATTTACAGATTCCTGCTGTGCGTCATTTATGAATGAGCACGTGTTAATTATAATATAATCTGCCTTATCAGCAAAATCTGTTACTTTATATCCTTTTTTTGTCAGTATTCCCAGCATGTTTTCTGAATCTACAAGATTCTTTGAACATCCCAGTGAGTGCATGTAAATTTTTTTCATTAATTTCCTCTCATTTCCTCTAATTCTTCTTTTGTAATAAGCACTTTTCGAGGCTTGCTTCCTTCATGGCCTCCAACAATGCCTCTTTCTTCAAGCTGATCAATAATTCTTGCAGCTCTTGCATATCCAACTTTAAATTTCCTTTGAATGTAAGATGCAGAAGCTTGACCATCATTAACAACCATTTCAACTGCTTGTTCTAAAAATTCATCAACTTCTTCATTTTGAGCTGGTGATTTTTCTATTTCTTCAATTATTTCATTTTGTTTGCTTGTTTTTATTTCTATTTGCTGTTCTCTTATGTTATCCACAACTCTTTTTATTTCATCATCCGAAATAAATGTTCCTTGAATTCGTATAGGTTTTGGCAAACCAATTGGATGATAAAGCATATCACCTTTTCCAAGAAGTTTTTCAGCACCGCCTGAATCTAATATTGTTCTTGAATCTATATGTGATGAAACCGCAAAAGCAATACGAGACGGTATATTAGCTTTAATAACTCCGGTGATAACATCAACTGATGGTCTTTGTGTTGCAATAACAAGATGCATACCGCAAGCCCTTGCAAGCTGTGCTATTCGAGTTATATATTCTTCAACTTCATTTGAAGCAACAGTCATCAAATCTGCAAGTTCATCTATTATTATTACTATTTGAGGCATTTTTTCACTATTTTCCTTAACCATCTTTTCATTGTAAGACTGAAGATCTCTGACACTGTTTAGAGCAAATACTTTGTAGCGGGTTGTCATTTCTGCAACTGCCCAGTTTAAAGCATTGGCGGCTTTTCTTGCATCTGTAACAACAGGTATAAGAAGATGCGGTATTCCATTGTATATGCTAAGCTCAACAACTTTAGGATCTATTAAAATAAGTTTAACTTCATCCGGTTTTGCTTTAAATAAAATGCTCATAATAAGAGAGTTGATACACACGCTTTTTCCTGAGCCGGTAGCTCCTGCAATAAGCAAGTGAGGCATTTTATCAATGCTTGCTATGATATTCTTGCCTGCAATATCTTTTCCTAAAGCAAATGGAATATTAGTAGTTGCTGCTTTATATTCCTTAGATTCAATAAGGCTTCTTAAAAACACACTTGTTTTGTTCCTGTTTGGAACTTCTATGCCTATTGCTGCTTTGCCGGGTATAGGAGCTTCCATACGAATATCAGATGTTGCCAGTGCAAGAGCAATATCGTTGGATAGGCCTGTAATGCGGCTTACTTTTATGCCAGGGGCAGGCTGAATTTCATATCTTGTAATTGTAGGTCCTTTATTTATTTGAAGTATGTTGCAAGGAATATTGAAATTATTTAATGTTTCAATTAGTTTTTCACCATCCTTGCGCAAATCGTCCTTATCCCCTTTTGCATGCTGCGGTATTGGATCTAAAAGATTTGTTACAGGAAGCTTATACTTATCAGCTTTCACTCCTGCTATATTTATCATGTCGTCTGTAATTTCCTTAGTTTCAAACTTTTCTTTTGGTTTTTCTTTTTTTATTTCAGACATTTCATTAAGATCATGAATTTCAGTTTCTTTTGCTTCTTGCTTTTTAACTTCAGGTACTTCAGCTCCCTTAGCAGTGTTTTCCTCAGGTCTTTTAAAATCATCAATTTTTAACTGAGTAATTTCTGCTTTTTTATTATTGTCAACAGGAGAATTTAAATAATCATAAATTTTAATATTCTCGCTTTCGCTATATTCATCTTGCTTTTTGCTTGGTTTTTCCGCTGATTTTTTATTTTTGTCTTCAGTTTCAACTTCTATAAAAACAAAGTTATATATTGCTTTCATGAATTTTTTTAAATAATTAGTGAAAATTTTACATATTCCAATAATACTTTGATTTGTGAGAATTATTGTAAATGAAAATATCAATGCTCCTAAAACAATGTATGTACCATTTTTTCCAAAAAGTTTTACAAAAATAAATGTAAGAATATTTCCTATAATGCCGCCGCCGCTGTTAAGTACACCTATATCAACTGAAAAATTAATAAGTTCCTTAAATGCTGTGTTTCCTGTAAGAGTAGCATAAATAGCAACATCACTCAAGGCAGAATACATAATATAGCATATAAAAAAACCCAATATTGCAACTACTTGGTTATTATCATTTATTATAATAATATTCAATAATTTCATTAAGCCAATAACCAAAATAAAAAACGGAAGTACAGAAGCACCTTTGCCAAAAGCAGAATGAGTAAATACATTTATTGTTCTGCCAATTATGCCTGTTTGATTTTCCTTTGCTGTAACTACTATTAAAAACACTGCAAATGCAACAATAAAAATACCCATTATTTCTTTTTTTAATATTTCAACATTGTCTTTTTTTAAAGACTTTATGCTTGTACTTTTTTTTCTTGTAGTTGGTTTACTTTTTTCTTTACTATCTGTTCTTTGTCCATTTGCCATTTTAATACAACATCCCCCTGTGTTTTTCTAAACTTAATTATATCATATGCTAATGCTTATTCGCAACGATTATTTGTATATGCTTTGACCAAACCTTATGTTGAATTACTGTATATTATTGTCTATTAATCCTCTCAGTACTGTCATAGCAGTATTGAATCCACCTATTTCATTTATTAAACCAATTTTAACTACCTCATCTGCATTTAACACAGTTCCCACATCATTTGCTATTTCATCAGTATCATACATATATTTTAAGAAAGCAGCTCTGTCTACATTTGAATTGTTTACAATAAAATTTGTAATGCGTTCCTGCATTTTCTGGAAATATCTGAAAGTTTGAGGCACTCCTATTACAAACCCATTTGTTCGAATAGGGTGTATTGTCATTGTTCCTGTAGGTGCAATAAGAGAATATTTTGCAGATACAGCAAGAGCTGTTCCAATGCTGTGTCCGCCGCCTAAAACCAAAGAAACAGTCGGTTTTGTAATACTGGCAATTAATTCTGAAATTGCAAGGCCTGCTTCCACATCGCCTCCAATAGTATTTATGAGCAATATTATTCCCTTAATTTGAGGATCCATCTCTGCACCTATAATCATAGGTATTATATGCTCATATTTTGTAGTCTTGCTTTGAGGAGGCAGTGTAGTGTGCCCTTCAATTTCACCTATAATGCTGATAAAGCAAATGTCTTTCACAGGATTTATATCCGATACACTTCCTACTTGTTTGACATTTTCAAGTTGTTGTTCTGAATCATCATCTGTGTTGTCATTATTATCATTGCCGTTAAATAAAAAAGGATTTGTAAAATTTGAATTGTTGTTCAAGTTGTTGTTCGCTTGATTATTATTCAAATTATTGGTTTGATTATTGTTATTATTTCTTTGTACTTCCATATTATTGAAAGGCTGTTGCCATTGTTTATGTTGTTGCTGTTTAATATTATTATTGTAATTATTTTTGTTTTCCATATTATCCTCCAAAAAAATAATCAGGTTAGTTATCCTGATTATTCTTTGGAGATTTAGTTATTTTATACATAGCTTCAGCAAAGAATTATTCATTTTCAATAATAATCATGTCACTGCCGATTTTTTTTATATTTTTCCATAAAATTTCTTTTTTCTTCGGTTCTTTAAAAATTGAAAAGCGTGATGTATTCCCTGAAATGAAACTAACAATTTCCCCTGTCTTTTCTTCGATTACTAAATCACAGTCTCCGAAAATTCCTAAATTTTCTCCTGTATCTATATTAATAATCTCTTTGCTGTAAAGTTCACTTAATTTCATAATTAAAATTCCCCCTATCTTTAATTAACTATTAAGCATAATTACTTATCTTGTTGTAGTGCTTCCAAAACCACCATTGCGAATACTTTTCACATCGTCTTCTTCAGTCAAACCATATTGAATAAATATGCCTTGTACAATACCATCACCTTCATTAATATTAACAGTCTTGCATTCATTTGAATCATTAGTTAATTTAATCAAAATGTGACCTTCATTATCTGAAAAATAATAATCAGAGTCAATTATACCGACAGTGTTATTCAGCTGCAAACGAAATTTAAATCCTAATCCAGACCTTGGGAAGCACATTAAAACCCAGCTTTCGTCAATTCCGGCTCTGATGCCTGTAGGAATTTTTATTGTTTCCTTTGGTTCTAATTTAAAATTCAATGGTGAATAAAAATCATATCCTGCTGAACCAACAGTAGCTCTCTTAGGCAATTTTATTGAATTATATATTTCTTCTATATTATCACTTTGTCCAAATGTATCAATCCAATCCTTTTTAAACTGGTCAATACTTACTTTTTCAAATTTTGCTATTGTTCTCATATGTCCACCTTATTATTAATATTTTTCTCCAAGTACTTTATTGATTTTTTCTTCAATGTCATTATGTTTGTTTAAATTTCCTGTAAATGTAATGCTTAATTCATCAATATTAAATAATTTATTTGCAACATTTAAAACGTCCTCTAATTTAACATTGTTAATGCTCTCAATAACTTCTTCAGGGTATTGGATTTCATTGTATAACAGCTCTCTTCTGCCTATTGATGACATTCTGCTTGATGTGCTTTCAAGTCCAAGTATATAATTTCCCTTTATTTGCTGCTTAGCCCTTATAAATTCTTTTTCAGAAATATCTCCATTTTTGATGCTTTCCATTTCTTTTAAAACAGTTCTTAATGCATCTTCTGCCTGATCATAGGACATACCTGCATATATGCTGAAAATTCCGGTATTAGAATAGTTGGATACAAACGAATAAATAGAATAAACAAGACCTTTTTTCTCTCTTACTTCCTGAAAAATTCTTGAACTCATTGTACCACCGAACAAATTATTTAAAACAAGCAGAGGGTAATAATTTGGGTCATGTCTTCCTGTTGTTTTATTTCCAATGCACATATGAAGCTGTTCTAAATCCTTATGTACACCAACAACACTTCTTTTGTATTCCGCATCTTCATCAATATGATTTACATTAGCATTTTGCCAATTCTTGAATTTTTCATTAATTTGTTTTATAAATGTTTCTTCATCAAAACTTCCTGCAACAGCAATAACAGTATTGTATGGAGAATAATTTTTTTCCATGTATTCAACTACTTTTTTAGTGTTGAAAGTTTTTAAATTTTCTTCAGTTCCCAGAATATTGTAAGCCATAGGACTGTTGCTGAATATTACTTCAGTAAGCTTGTCATGGACGATGTCTTCAGGAGAATCTTCGTACATTTTTATTTCTTCTATTACTACAGAAATTTCCTTGTCTATTTCCTCCTGTTTAAACAATGAATTGAAAAACATATCTGATAATATATCAACCGCCTCATCTATATTTTCATCCAGCACTTTAACATAAAAACATGTGCATTCTTTGCTGGTAAAAGCATTAAGCTGTCCGCCCAAATTGTCAATGTCTTCTGCTATTTCATTTGCTTTTCTTTTTTCGGTACCTTTAAAGAGCATATGCTCAATAAAATGTGACAATCCGTTAGTTTCATCATTTTCATTGTTTGAACCAACATTAACCCAAATTCCAATAGATGCTGATTTAACATAATCTATTTTTTCCATCACAACTCTTATACCATTATCTAAAGTATATTTTTTAATCATATTTCCTCCATTTACTTATCATTAGCATGAACGTTTAAATTACCTCTATAGTTTGTATGTTTCCAAACATTCTTATTCTTGATGAACTGCATCTGCTTGCCATAAGCAAGACAATAATAATTGCAATGAGAATTATTATTATAAGTCGTCTTATAAATGCTATGTTATCTAAAAAAAATTTCATAAAAATCCCCCTTATAATTATATGTATTATTAAAAGAGTCTATTTATGATTTGAAATAAATATTATTTATTAATTTTATATTATCAAATTTTGACAAAAAATACAACAGTTTTGTTAAAATCAGTCAAAAGTAAATAAAATAAAAAATAACAAAATCACGGACTCTGCCTTGATGTTGTTATCTTATTCGTTATATTATCTTTATTACAAATCCTAATTACTTTCAGATTCTTTTAATGCGTCTTTTCTTGAAAGTTTAACTTTACCTTGTTGGTCAATTTCAATTACTTTTACAAGTATTTCGTCGCCAATATTTAAAACATCTTCAACTTTGGCAACTCTTTTATCAGATATTTGTGATATGTGCAATAATCCGTCTTTATTGTCAGTAAGTTCAACAAAAGCACCAAATGCCGCTATTCTTACAACTTTTCCAAGAATAATCTCTCCAACTTCGATTTCTTTTACGATGCCTTCAATTATTTTCTTAGCTTTATAAGCACTTTCAACATTTTCTGCTGCTATTAAAACAGAACCGTCGTCTTCAATATCAATTTTAACTCCAGTTTCTTCAATAATCTTATTAATAACTTTTCCGCCTGCACCGATTACATCTCTAATCTTATCAGGTCTAATTGTCATTTTGATTATTTTTGGAGCATATTTACTTACTTCTTCTCTTGGCTTATCAAGACATGCCAACATTTTATCCAATATGAACAATCTGCCAACCAATGCTTTTTGCAATGCTTTAGTCAATATATCCTTATCAATTCCATGAACTTTCATATCCATTTGTATTGCAGTAATACCTTCAGCAGTTCCTGCTACCTTAAAGTCCATATCTCCGAGGAAATCTTCCATTCCTTGAATGTCAGTAAGAACAACTACATCGTCGCCTTCTTTAATTAATCCCATCGCTACACCTGCTACAGGTGCTTTAATTGGAACACCGGCATCCATCAATGATAATGTACTGCCGCATACACTTGCTTGTGAAGTAGAACCGTTTGAACTTAATACTTCAGATACAAGTCTTATTGTATAAGGAAATTCATCAACACTTGGTATAACAGGCTCTAAAGCTCTTTCTGCCAATGCGCCGTGACCGATTTCTCTTCTTCCCGGTCCTCTTGATGGTCTTGTTTCTCCAACAGAGTATGATGGGAAGTTATAATGGTGCATGTATCTTTTAGATGTTTCTTCAGAAATACCATCTAATGTCTGTTCATCACTTGAAACTCCAAGAGTAGCAATAGTAAGTACTTGTGTCTGTCCTCTTGTGAAAAGGCCTGAGCCATGAGTTCTTGGAAGCAATCCAACTTCACATGATATTTTTCTTATTTCATCAATTGTTCTGTTGTCAGGTCTAATTCCTCTTACAAGAATATTTTCTCTGACTTTTTCTTTTACAATTTTATAAAGAGCATCATCAATGTCGGCAGCATTATCAGGATATTTTTCCAAGAATATTTCTTTTGCTGTAGCTTTGAAGTTATCTATTTTTTCTTGTCTTTCAAGTTTATCCACTACAATAATAACTTCATTTATTATAGGTGCAGCATATTCTCTAATTTCTTGTTCAATGGAATCATCACATACAAACTTAACATAATCAGATTTTCCTTTTCCGACTTCTGCTGCTATTACACTTATGAACTCACATATTTTCTTTATTTCTTCATGAGCATACAATATAGCATCAAGCATTTTAGCTTCAGAAATTACATTAGCTCCTGCTTCAACCATCATTATAGCTTCTTTAGTTCCAGACACTGTTAAATTTAAGTCTGTTATTTCTCTTTCCTTGCTGTTTGGGTTCACTATAAATTCATCATTTATAAGACCTATATTAACTGATCCTGTTGGTCCTTCAAATGGTACGTCTGATATGGACAACGCAATTGATGAACCAATCATGCCTGCTATTTCAGGAGAACAATCCTGATCTACAGACAATACTGTAACTGTTACAGATACATCATTTCTATATCCTTTAGGAAACAAAGGTCTGAGCGGTCTGTCTATTAAACGTGATGTAAGTATTGCCTTTTCACCAGGTCTTCCTTCTCTCTTAATGAATCCACCGGGAATTTTTCCTACAGAGTATAATTTTTCCTCAAAATCAACACTCAATGGGAAAAAATCTATACCTTGTCTAGGCTCTTTAGATGCTGCTACGTTTGCCATAATTACTGTATCGCCATATTGCACTAAACATGAACCACTTGTAAGTTCAGCTATTTTCCCAACAGTAACTTTTAATTCTCTTCCGGCAAGCATGTATTTAAACACTTTTTCTTCCATTAGTACCTCCTTTAAATTATTGTAATTCTTTGATGTCACAGGTTAGGAACATATCGCAGTCTCGTTCACAAAACGTGGTTAGGGACATATCGGGGCATAAACAAGAGAGCGGGAATATCCCCGCTCCTTACATTATTTTCTTAATCCTAATCTTGCAATAATGCTTCTGTATCTTTCAATATCATTATTTTTTAAGTAGTTAAGAAATCCTCTTCTTTGACCAATCATTTGTAAAAGACCTCTTCTTGAGTGATGATCCTTTTTGTTAATTTTTAAATGTTCTGTAAGGTTGTTGATTCTGAATGACAACAACGCGATTTGAACTTCAGGAGAACCTGTGTCCTTTTCGTTAATTTTGTACTGCTCGATAATTTGTGTTTTTTGTTCTTTATTCATTTTAAACCTCCATGTATATAATTTATTTCACCATAATCCAAGCAAGACGTTGAGGATTCGTAAAACTTAGGCTATGGAAACACATTAGATTCTACCATATTACTTTATTTTTGTAAATACAAATTTTATAATAATTATAGTAAATTATACAGCTTTATCCAAAAAAACAATATTTTTGTTTTTATCTACGATTTTATCGAAAGTAAAAACAGATCCTGCTTTATTGGTGATTACGGTTAAAATAGCTTTTTCAACCCCTATCATAACGCTGTATCTTCCATCGGCAGGTACAATGATACTGCTCTTATTATCTACAAAACCAATATTTTTATTATAATCCATTTCTATTTCTTCATAAAATATAGTGTAATTATTTACTAAAAGATTATTTGCTTCATGAATTTTGCCTTCTTTCAACAAATTGCGCACTAATGTGCTGCTGACTGCAATTCCATTATATTTAACAGGGTAAATTTCTTCAACTTCGTAACCGTACTTTTCTTCAAACTCTTTTAATGTGCTTATATTTCCGCTGGCTTTATAGCCAAAAGAAAAATTGTATCCTACAACAATATTTTTTGCATTATATTTATCTATAAGAATTTCCTTGATAAATTGCTCCGGAGAATATTTAGAAACAACATCATCAAGTTCAATTTCAACTACGTCAGTTACATTATATTCTTTTAATATTTCCAGTTTTGTATTTTGACTGTTTATGTATTTAATATTGAATGCTGATTTTTTTAAATCTTTTTTAATAAATTTAAATGTAATTATTATGCTGTCTTGATTAGTTTCATGGCTTAACTCAATCATCCTTCTTATTAAAGTGTCATGTCCAATATGAATGCCATCAAAATTACCAATCGCAATACATGATGCGTTATTTTTATCCATTTAATTTCACCTGCAGCTTACATTAGCATTTTTTCTACTTTTATTGTATTTTCTTGCACTTTTTTTCCAATGCCTACAAGCTGATTTTTACAATATATATAAAATTCGTCACTTGTCAATATATTTATGTTTGCAGATACCTCATTTCCGGCTGTAAGCCTGTCGTAATAAATATCATCAACATTTATACGCTCTAAGGGATAAACTTTATCTACTGGAATCAGACATTCATGCAATTTGTTGTTATCTTTAGAAAATTTTAGTTGTTCAAGGGTTATAGAATTTTCAATACGTAAACCTTTTGCTTCTGTTCTTATTAGTACACCCATATATCCTAAAGTACCAAGACGTTCACCAATATCGTTGCATAGAGTTCTCATATATGTTCCTTTAGAACATTTTACTTGCATAAGCACTCTTTCACCTTCGAATTTCAATAATTTAAGCTCTTTTATATCAACAGTCTTACCTGGTTTTTCCACTATTATATTTTGTCTTGCATATTCATAAAGCTTCTTGCCATTAAGCTTTACTGCTGAGTATGCCGGGGGAACCTGAAGCTGTTTTCCTTCAAATTCTTTTAATATTTTTGTCAAATCTTCGTAATTAACATGAATATTATCTCTTTTTTCAACCATTTTTCCATAGCTGTCTTGTGTATCTGTGCTTTGTCCTAAAATCAATTCACAA
>JBASLQ010000515.1:0-4027 GCA_049656425.1 Sedimentibacter sp. | reverse complement strand
GGCCTATGTGCTGTTCATCATTCTTAGGAGAATTTTATCCGGTTTCCATAAAAATGGCTAAGGAACAAAAATTATCCCTTAATCCTGCAAAAATATCCGGCATATGCTCTAGACTAATGTGCTGTTTAAATTATGAACATCAGGTATACGAAGAAAATATAAAGGAATTGCCGGATGTTGGAGACAGAGTTTCAATTACAGGAACAAACAAAACTGGAATTGTATTAGATATAAATCCATTATTTAAGACAGCTCGTGTAAATGTAACAAAAGCTGACGGCACTTTAGAAATAGAAGAGTATAGCGGAGATGACATAAAAATTGTTGAAGAAGGCGTTTTAAAACAAAAACAAGAAGATATGAACTTGGAAGAATTAAAAGAATTAGAAGATTAAATATAAATACTCAAATGCATGAATTTATGTACTTGAGTATTTTTGTTTTAATATTTAGCGAACTAACAAATTTACCATATTTATTAGAAAAATATTACATTTATTGAATAAATATTTTAAATTAATAAAATATTTATTATTTTATTAAAAAAGTACTTTTAAATATGTGAAAATAATGTTAAAATATTTAAGACAATATTGGGGGAGGTGAGATTCAATGGCTTACAAAATTACAGATGCATGTATAAGCTGTGGAGCATGCGAGGCAGAATGTCCAGTAGGCTCTATTACTGCTGGTGATGACAAATATCAAATAGATGCTTCAACTTGTATAGATTGCGGAGCATGCGCTAGCGTATGTCCAGTAGAAGCTCCTCAACAGGATTAATAATTTCTTTTAAGACATAGACAAAGAGGACGGTTCATTTATGAACCGTTCTCTTTGTCTATAAAAATCACCTTAAAGAATTAAGAATGAAAATAAAAATTATTTATAACTATTGTAAAATGTTTTTTAGTCTGTTATATTGTTAATTGGAGGTTATATTGAAAACATATAATATTGAAGTAGCTGGAGTTAAAAGAGAGCTTCCGGTATCATAGCTGCTAAAGCAGCCATACTTGCAGAAGGTGACGCAGCTAAAAGAAATGATATTATTTTTTTAGAGATTTTACCGTTATTTGAAGATAAATAGCAATAAGTATTTAAGCAGTATTATGTGTTATAGCTCAATGCTGCTTTTTTAGTTTTTATATATTGATTAAAATTAATACTGATATTTAAAACAATGCATACCATTGACTGATGTATATAAAAATAACATTGCAGTTAGTCAAACAGTTATGTTATAATGTGCGTGAAGTATAGCATATGAGGAAAGAAATATGAAAAATATAATTGTTAATATTTTAAAGAACAGCATAGCAGAAGAACTAGAATTAGAAGCTGGCGATGAACTTGTATCTGTAAACAATTGCATCGTAAAAGATTACATAGATTATAAATATCAAATATCCGACGATGAAGTTCTCCTTGAAGTAAGGAAAAAAGACGGTGAAATATGGGAACTTGAAATAGAAAAAGAATATGACGAAGATATAGGTATAGTGTTTGAAAATCCACTAATGGATAATATAAAGGTTTGTTCAAACAAATGTATTTTTTGCTTTATAGATCAAATGCCAAGAGGAATGAGAAAAACTCTTTATTTAAAAGATGATGATACAAGACTGTCTTTTCTTTATGGAAACTTTATCACACTTACAAACCTAACGGATGATGAAATAGAAAGAATAATAAAATATAAAATAAGCCCGATTAAAGTTTCTGTACACACTACGGATTCAGAACTGAGAAAGTATATGATGGGCAATTCAAAAGAAATGGATATTCTTGTTTATCTTAAAAAACTAATTGATGCAGGAATTACTGTAGACTGCCAAATAGTTTTAGTAAGAGATGTGAATGATAAATATCAATTGGAGAAAACTATAAGAGACTTATCATCTCTTCATCCTGGACTCAGAAGCGTTGCGGTTGTTCCTGTAGGTTTGACAAATCACAGAGATAAGCTGACAGCGCTAAAACCTTTTGACAAAGAAAGTGCTGCAGGAGTTGTAAAGCAGGTAACTTCTTTGCAGGAAGAATTATATAAAAAATTAGATACTCGATTTATATTCATAGCAGATGAATTTTATATTTTGAGCGAAATTGATTTTCCATCCTATGATAATTATGAAGATTTTGATCAACTTGAAAATGGCATTGGAATGTGCAGATTATTTAAGCAGCAAATTGAAGATGAGTTAGAAAAATTAAAGAATGCAAAACCATTATTAAATGAGGTTACATTAGTAACTGGTGCAGCTGCATATGAACTTATGGTGGATTTGTCTGAAAAAATAATGAGCAAAGTAGCTGTGAAAATTAATGTTGTTAAAATAAGAAACAATTTCTTTGGTAATCGAATAACAGTTTCCGGATTAACAACAGGAAAAGATATTATAGAGCAGCTTAAGGATAAAAATTATACAAATATAATTTTACCACGCAACATGATTAACGACGATGATGTAATGCTTGATGATTTAACAATTGAGGATTTAATAAAAGAATTAAATACAGATGTAAAAATTTGCGATGTTGATGGCGAAGCATTGCTGGAACTTATAGTAAAATAAAGAAATAAAACGGAGGGAAACATGGCAAGACCAATAGTTACAATAGTAGGCAGACCAAATGTAGGAAAATCAACACTTTTTAATAGAATGGCAGGAAAAAGGATATCTATAACAGAAGACAAGCCGGGAGTTACAAGAGATAGAATTTATGCAGAGTGTGAATGGCTTGATAATTACTTTACTCTTATAGATACAGGAGGAATTGAAGTAAACACTGCAGACACTATATTTGCACAAATGCGTGTTCAGGCAGAAATAGCAATTGACATGGCTGATGTAGTATTGTTCATGGTTGATGGCAAGGAAGGCGTTACAGCTGCAGATGTGGAAGTATCACAAATGTTAAGAAAAGCTAAAAAAGATATAATTCTTGTTGTTAATAAAATGGATAAGTTTGTAAATAATAATAATATATACGAATTTTATAATTTAGGGCTTGGAGAGCCAATATCCATATCTTCTTCTGAAGCATTGGGATTAGGTGATCTTCTTGATTTAATCATTTCAAAATTTGATGACAGCATGGATATTTATGAAGATGATTACAGCATAAAAATAGCTGTCATAGGAAAGCCAAATGCCGGAAAATCTTCTATAATCAATAAAATCATAGGTGAAGAAAGAGTAATAGTAAGCGATATACCGGGAACTACAAGAGATGCAATTGATACAAAATTCGAAAGAAATGGACAGAAATATACTTTAATAGATACTGCCGGAATAAGAAAAAAAAGTAAAATCAGTGAAGATGTTGAAAAATACAGCGTGTTAAGAGCATTTACAGCAGTTGAACGTGCGGATATATGTGTATTGGTAATTGATGCTGACAAAGGTGTAACAGATCAGGATATAAGAATTGCTGGATATTCTCATGACAACAACAAGGGAATGATAATAGTAGTAAATAAATGGGATTTAATTGAAAAAGACAACAAAACTTTTAAAGAATTCCATGATAATATAAGAAACAGTTTTGCTTATGCAACATATGCACCTATTATGGCTGTGTCAGCGCTTACTGGTCAAAGGGTAAACAAAATTTTAGATACTGTTGATGAAGTATACAGCTTCAGAAATTTAAGAGTTTCTACAGGAGTTCTTAACGATATAATAATAGAAGCAGTTCTTATGAATCAGCCTCGTATAGTAAGAGGAAAAAGGCTTAAAATTTATTATGGAACACAGGTAGCTGTAAATCCTCCAAAGTTTTTAATATTTGTTAATGATAGCGAAATTGTGCATTTCTCATATGCGAGATATCTTGAAAACAAAATACGTGAATCATTTGAATATAAAGGAACGCCAATAGTTATAGAATTCAGAAACAGAAGCGAACAATAACAAACAATAACAAAGCAATAGATGGAGCTTTTGATTGAGCAATAGATATGCAATAGAAAAACAATTGCCGGTATATTGCTCATCCATGCTTAATACATTGCTAAATTTAT
>JBASLQ010000514.1:0-1983 GCA_049656425.1 Sedimentibacter sp. | reverse complement strand
GAATATATGAGGATACCAGTTGCATAATTACTAAAGGAATTAAAACAATTGGGAAAAACTTTCTAAATAAAACTGAAAAACGGTTTTGCAAATTTGTTCCTAGAATATAAATTAAGTAACCTGCTGCTGAATATCCTAAGACCATTGGTCCAACTTGCCCTACAGGCCATACGCCTGTTACCAGTATTTTAATGAAATATATAATTAAAACTATTGAGAATATTGAAATTAGCGGAATCATAATATATGAGACCAATATTTCCAGCACTCTTGGGAAGCTATAAGAAACTTCTTTTTTTACAGCATTTTTTTCATCTTCTGAATTAAACTTTGGAAGCAATGAAAGATAATAAACAGGAGTGAAAAATGTAAACACTATATTTGCTATATGAGAATAAACGTCATAATCTAACTCGTAAAGCAAAAGATCAATTGCTCCTGTAATTGCTGCAAAACCCAGGTACAGCACAAAACCATAAAGCAAGGCTGTAAATGCAGCTTTGAAATGGGATAATGCCACATTACCAAAGTTAACTGAATTTTTTGCTGACGGAATATATAAATACGCAGCAAACAAAGCAAAAGTTATTACAAACAAATGTATAAGCATGGATTGCGAAATATCATCACTTGTCATAAAAAAATAATAGTTTGCTGCTAAAACAAATGTAAAACCATGAAACAGCAATGTATATTTTGATAAATTTTTAAATCGTTCCAGCATAAATTGCACTGTAATAGCTAAAAATGTTCCGACTATGCCGCTGAAAATCAATCTTTCAAGCAAATCATCATCAAATGCAAAGTTTCGTTCTATTTCAATATAAACAATTGTAGTTATAGAAGCTAAAAATAATAGTGCTATGGGGAAACGAGTTACTGTAGTTTTTAAATTTAAAGCAATTGTATTTATAAATTTTTTTATTCTGCTCATATAATCACCTCTCTATTTAATGTAGACGTTTTTTAAATTAAAATGTTCCTATATTCTTTACACCATTATTATATACTTATACCATTATAATATCATATTAAACTAAATTTAATTTATTTTAAGTCGATATTATGATTGTAAATAAAAATCATAAATAAGGAATTTGACATGAATAAAACTAAAAATGGATTTCACAACTATTTAGCCACACCAATAAATATGAATACTATATATCATTTGAAAGCAACAAGCCAGCTTGATTACAAGCTGGCTTAATATTTTAAGTTATTTTCTTAAAGGTTTTAAAGCATTGCTCCAAGCAATTACTTGATTTAATAATTCACTTACTTCGCTTTCATGACGAGTATCCGGTTTGAATTCGCTCATGTTTAAGAAATCAGTAAACAGTGATAGCATTACTTGTGCACGAACATCTGCCATTTGAAGTTCAGCTGCTACTTGCCTTAACTGTTCAACAGCACGAGCACCGCCTGCACTTCCGTAGCCTACAAATCCAACAGCTTTGTTAATCCATTCAACATTTAAATAATCAATGGCATTTTTTAATGCGCCTGGAATGCTGTGATTATATTCTGCTGTTACAAAAATGAAACCGTCAAATTCTTTTATTTTTTCAGACCACTTTTTAGTATGGTCCTTTGTATATTGCTGCATCATTGCCGGGTATGGCTCATCATATAACGGCAAGTCATAATCATTAATATCAACTAATTCAAATTGTGCATCTTTACGTTGCTTCGCTAGTTCATAAACCCAATTTGCAACGGCCTCTCCATTACGCCCCGGTCTTGTGCTTCCTAAAATTATACCTATCTTTGTCATTTTGATCCTCCTGAAATTTTCATTATATATATATTTAAATTTAACCATTAGTTAATTATTATATTTATATAATACCCAATTATATGGAAGTTAAACAGCACAAAACATAATAAAGGATATTTAGAAATTCAGCTAATAATATTATTTCTATATATTAAAATTTTATATATTGTAATGATTATCACTATATGTTAATATAAATTTAC
>JBASLQ010000513.1:0-3652 GCA_049656425.1 Sedimentibacter sp. | reverse complement strand
TAGTTATATTTGTTTTTATGTCATTGATTTTAATTATTGTAGTAGATTTGCATATTAATAATTTTATAACAAATGAAATACGGATGCAGTCTGGTAATATAAACCCTCATATAAAACAGATAACAATAGAAATAACTGTGATAGTAATTTTAGGGCTGATTTTATTATATGTTTCATACACTAAAATAAAGGAGCATTCAGCTATTGGTGCAGATATGTTAAAAGATGTAACTCTACTTCATGATATTATTCCAATTATTTTATATCATCATGAAAGAGTTGACGGTACAGGGTATCCTTATGGCATAAATAGTAATAAAATACCTTTAGAAGCACTAATCATAGCTGTCGCAGACTCCTATGATGCTATGACATCAAATCGACCATATAGGAAAGCCCTTCCGAGGGATACAGCTTTAAATGAAATATTAAAATTTAAAGGAACACAATATGATTGCATGGTTGTGGATGCATTTATAAGTTGTAGTACGGAAAATGATTATAAGATGATATCATAAGGTTATTAATTTAATTCAAATATTAGTTTTTAAAACATTAAGACTATGTTATCAAAAATATACTGCTTAGCTATAGTTGCTAAAGGAACCTAATGGAATCAGCTATAAAAAATAAATTTGAGTAAATAATTTGTTTTATAAATAATTACAATGCTTCATAAGTTCTTCATAGTTATACTGTAAACTCTATATAATTTAAACTTTCAATTAATGAAAGTACAATGGAGGAACTGAAATGAGTTGTCATGGAAATAATAACGAAAATAATAACGAAAATAAAGGAACACATAACCATAGTCCAATAAAACATATGCTTCATATGATACTTTGTTGTGGATTACCAATATTAATTTTTGCAGCATTGCCATTTATATCAAGGGTTAGCCCTGGTGCCAGCAGAATATTGGCAGTAATTGCACCATTTATTTGTCCAATTATGATGATAGGAATGATACCTATGATGTTAGGTGGAGATAAGAATAATAAAAAATCAAGTTGCTGTGAAAGCAATAATTCTAGTACGCAAATTGAATTAAATAAACCAACAGAATAAATAATAATTTAATTATAAAAGTAGCTCTTGAAATAATATTATTATTTATCAAGAGCTTTTTTGTAAGTTAAATTTTAGGAGTATTAGATGGATATTAATGAAAAAATTCGAAAAAGATATGACAGAGCTTCAAGTTTCTATGATATTTTTGAACAGCCTATGGAAATTATGACATTAAAAAAATGGAGAACCGAGGTAATGAGGGAATTGCATGGAGATGTTCTTGAAGTCGGTGTAGGAACAGGTAAAAATATACAGTACTATCCAGATAATATAAATGTAACAGCAATAGATTTTAGTGAAAAGATGTTAACAAAGGCAAGAGAAAAGGCAGAGAAATTTAATAAAAAAGTGAAGTTGATTCATATGGATGCTCAAAATATAGAGTTTGCTGATAATAATTTTGATTGTGTATTTACAACATGCGTTTTTTGTTCAGTCCCGGATCCGGTTAAGGGATTAAAGGAGATAAGACGAGTTTGTAAGGGTAACGGTAAAATTATCATGATTGAGCATGAGAGAAGTGAAAATAGGGCAATTGGACTTCTGATGGATATATTTAATCCGCTAACACTAAATTTATATGGTGCAAATATAAACAGAAGAACGGTAGATAATATTAAAAAGGCTGGATTTACAAAAATCGACGTTACTAATTTAAAAAGTGATATTTTAAAGAAAATAGTTATTCATAATTTTAAGAACTGATATTAAGTTTAAAGCAATAATAAAATGGAGGTAATATTATGATGGGTTATGGATATGGAATGATGGGGTATGGATGGGGCTGGTTCATGATGATAGGTGTAATTGTATTAACAGTATTAGGAATTGTAGCGCTGATTAATTATCTTCAGATATCATCTAAGACTAATGGCCATTCAAATAATAATGCTTTAAATATTTTAAATGAACGATATGCCAAAGGAGAAATAACAGAAGAGGAATATAATCAAAAGAAGTCACAGCTAAAAAAATAATATAATTTATATAATGAATCAAAAATTAATGCCAACAATATTGGCATTTCTATTTTGTTGAATCAAAATGGAAGAGGTGCTTTATTTATGAAAAGATTTCTAACTAACAGATATAATATTTTATTTTTAATATTTGCTTTATTAATAGGGGTTTTAGGTTACAGGTTGGCTATATTGACAATTGTTGAAGGAGCTAGCTACAGAGAAATAGCAAATGTTAAAAAAATTAAGGACATACCAATCAAGGCTCCAAGAGGAAAAATATATGACAGAAATGGAGCTGTTTTAGCAGACAACATATCAAGCTTTACGGTTCAAATGTACACTGATCAAATAAATGAAGAAGATTTTAGTCAAACATCCTATACCTTGGCTAAAATATTAGATGAAAATGCGGAAAATCCTATTGATGAATTTCCAATACTTTTAGATACATTTGAATATAGAGATAGCGAAAAATCAAAAGACGAAAAATTGGACAAAACAGCTCATGAAGAAGTAATAGATTTAATAAAAGGCAATTTATATGAATGGTTTAATTATGAAACAGTTATATATGGAGAAAAGTATAATCCTAAAGATTTAATATTAAAAATAATAAAAAAGGATATTAGGGATTTTAATATTGACCTGTTTAATGGACAGTTTATATTTACTGATAAACATAAAGAGCAGGAAGAAACCGCTGAAAGTATAGGGGATAAAAATCAAAGTCATGATGAAATAATAATTGAAAAATTATTAAATGAAAATAAATATATGCAGGAGCTTTTTTCTAATTCTAAAATTAGAAAATTTTCTTATGATTTTTTAAATTCCAAAGGTATAGCAAGCAATATTAAATTAGTAGAATTTTCATTTTCATATGATAATGAATTTAAAAATATAAAGAGTAGTTTATCTTTAAGTAATGAGGAAATTACTGAAGGGACAACAGCAAAGTATGATTTCGTAATTCTTACTTTAAAAAATTCCCTTGATAATTTATTGCTTACAAACTATGAATCTGATAGTGGAATTATCATGCCAGGTAAAAAATTTATAGATAAGTTAATAGAAACTTATCCTAATTTACCTATTGAATATTATGAAAATGGACAAACAGGTGTTTTTGAATTTACTGATGAGGAAATAAAACAAAAGTATATAAATCAATTTCATCTTGATAGTCAAATAACAGCTTTAGATTTTGTTAAAGAAATGGCTGCTAAAAATTATGGCGTGCTATATGACTTTATAACAAATTACGAAATAAAATATTATGCCCAAACTGAACTGTTTAAGTATCTAAATCCCCATATATCAATAGATAATTGGGAATATACTCCAATTAGAAACAAAAGAATTTGGATAAGCAATAATGTTGACACATATGAAGAAACCACTGATTATACTGCTGAAGAAGTGTTTAACATGATGAGAAGATCATTAGAAGTAGATTCTAACATTAATAACTATGACTTTAGGAATATGCTGGTTATAAGAGAAAGGTATAAAAAGACAAGTTATCTTTCATATCATCCTGTAGATATAGCTTATGGAATTTCAGAAAAATCTGTTGCTATGATTGCAGAGAGAACCCATGAATTAAATGGAATAAA
>JBASLQ010000512.1:0-2129 GCA_049656425.1 Sedimentibacter sp. | reverse complement strand
CATTTCGGCAGCCCAGCTTGCATCATAAACATAATCAAAACCAAGTTTCAGTATAGCATTTTGTACTTTGCATATGTCAGTTCCTTTTGGAAACTGTCCATACATAGTTGTGCTTGGAATTGCTATTTTATATTTATAAGAAGCGTAATACATTTCTCCGTACCATTCAATAGATTCAGGAGTATATGCTCCATATGGACATATTTTTATGCATTCACCGCAGTGTATACATTTAATACTATTAATGACAGCTTTGCCGTCAATTAATCTAATAGCCTGTGTAGGACACCTCTTCATACAATTAGTGCACCCTTTACATTTGTCCTTATCAAACATAATAGAAAAATTCATGTTTACCTCCTACAGAAATATAGTAATTTTAATAAAAGTACCTTTGCTGCTTGAAGTTATCTCAAAATCGTCAGAATATTTTTGCATATTTGGAAGACCCATGCCGGCTCCAAATCCAAGTTCTCTCACACTGTCTGTTGCTGTTGAAAATCCTTCAGTCATAGCCATGTTAACATCACTTATGCCCGGTCCGATATCTTCCGCTATTATTACTATTTTATTTTCATATAAGTCGCAATGAAGCTGACCTCCAAATGAATGGATGACAATGTTAATTTCTGCTTCATATGATATTATAGCTATTTTTCTTATAATTACTGCGGCTATTCCCATGGATTTTAAATTGTTTTTTATTGCGCTTGATCCTTTTCCAGCACTCATGAAATCATTTGCAGCAATATCATAGCTGTACCTTTTTAAAAATATGTCAGTCATGTGCTTCTATTCCCTTCATGCCATTAATAGCCAATAATCCGCAAGTTTTAAACATAGTGTATTCTGTTGCAATTATTGTTAAAGCAGTTTCTGTAGCTAATTCTATAAGTTCTTTATTTGGCTTTTTTCCCCTCACAAACAGTACAGTTGACATATCCATCATTTCAGCAGTTCTAATCACTTGAGTGTTATTTAAGCCTGTTATAAGAAGTGAGTCTTCAGTTGCGTAAGCTAATACATCGCTCATTAAATCACTTGCAAAACCATATTGGATATCTGTATTTTCGTCGCTGAAATCTGTTATAATTTCTGCATTTAAAATGCCGGCTATTTCATTTATTTTCATATATACCCCCAAATTAAATATCGATATTATTCTTTATCAAAGCATATGTAAAGGATTTCAAAACTGCACCTTGCATACTTAACCTCTTATTTTATTTTATCAGTATAATTATAATATAATAAAGTGTTTATTACAAGAACTATAAGCAACAAATATATTATTATTTCCATTATTTTACTCTTAAAAAACTCTTTACAAGCCATTAATCATCCGCTATAATAATAAAGCAACTTGCGGTTGTGGCGGAACGGCAGACGCACTAGCTTGAGGGGCTAGCGAATGTATATTCGTGGGGGTTCAAATCCCCCCGACCGCACCAACTATGAAACAAAAAAATAGAGAGAACTTATTGTTCTCTCTATTTTTTTCACTATTGCATTGTCAAATAATTTGCGTTAGCATATCCTGTCACTCCGTTATATTCAACCTGGTACCAGTCTCCGGCTCTATTAATAATTCTCAAGATTGCTCCATTTGGAGCCATTTCAATTACAGGAGAATTTAGAGATGGTCCGCTTCTTATATTCAAATAACCGCTTGCCAACGTAACTCTTGCTGTTTGACCGGAAGCTTCTGCAGGCGAACTAAAATATTCATTTGCACCACTTGCTATAGCTGCAGCAATTGCATTAACATTGTTGGTTATCCAATTTACATCTTCTAAATTGTCATGATAGGCCACCTCTATTAATACAGACGGCGCACTGGTTCTCGATACCTCACCAAGACTTGTTGTAGGTAGAATTCTTACAAGATCAGGTGAAGGATATATTTCCCTGAATTTTTGCGCTAAAATCTCAGCCATTCTTAAACCATTGGTGCTTGTTGGATAATAATATATAATGGGACCTTGATTCCTTCCTGCTTGACCTTCTCCAGATGCATTAGAGTGAATAGCTATATGAAGATCAACATTTCTGGCATTGGAATCTCTTAGTGAAGAACCTGCTGTCATATCCGTTGTATTTCTAAAATAATTTATACCATACTGCTGAAG
>JBASLQ010000511.1:0-6962 GCA_049656425.1 Sedimentibacter sp. | reverse complement strand
GCCTAATTTACTTGTGGTATTGACTATCTTTTTCAGATTAAAGGAGCAAAAAACTCCAGGACTTCTGTTATGTCATTAATGCAGGCAGTTGCCATGTCACCTTCCCCATCTAAACCATATCCATATTTACAGTAAATAGACTCAATACCATTTATAGCAGCAGAATCAATGTCGTGAAATCTGTCTCCTATAATAACCTGATTCATTTCATAATTGTTTTTAATTATTTTAAGTATTTCATGTTTAGGTATGAAATCATACATTTCAGAACAAACCATATCATCAAAATACAAATTTAAATTAAATACCTTTGTTGAAACTTCCATGTATTTCATACTGCAGTTGCTTAAAAAAACTAATTTATAACCTCGATTTTTTAATTGCTTCAGCACATTTTCAGCATTATCATAAAGTCTTGCATTACCGGCAATCATTTGTCCCTGCATTTCTTTTCCAATTATTTCACTGGCACTGTTTTTATATGGCTCTTCTAATTCTTTCATAAAATTTTCCCACATTTCATTGCTTGTATATCCAAGCCATTTTGTAATTTCTTCGTTTTTCCACTCTCTTGCTTTAGCTTTATTATTTTCAACTAAAAAATCATATGCTTTTTTAAATGCAGGGGCATAAATTTTGATGCTATTGTGTATAGTGCCGTCAAAATCAAAATATAAAGTTTTAACACCTTGAAATTTCATTTTATTTTTTAAGCTCATCAATTAAATTTACCATTTCAATTGCTGTACAAGCTGCATCATATCCCTTATTTCCTGCTTTTGTTCCTGCTCTTTCAATTGCTTGTTCAATTGTATCCGTAGTAAGAACTCCAAAAATAACAGGAACCCCGGTTTCTAATGAAACATTAGCAATTCCTTTTGACACTTCGCTTGATACAAAATCAAAATGAGGAGTTGAACCTTTAATTACAGCACCAAGACAAATAACAGCACTATATTTATTTAACCCAACCATCGTCTTAGCTACAAGCGGAATTTCAAAAGCACCCGGAGCCCATGCAATTTCTATTTCATCCTCTGACACACCATGCCTTTTTAAAGCATCTAAAGCTCCTGACAAGAGCTTTCCACCAATAAATTCATTGAACCTTCCAACTACAATCCCATATTTCTTATTATTAGCTATTAATTTACCTTCATATACTTTCATAACATCCTCCTGAGATTAAAATTTTAAATCATGACCCATTTTTTCTTTTTTAGTTTTCATATAAAATTCATTGTTTGCATTGCATTCAATTTGAATACTTTCTTTTCCTATTACTTCAATTCCAAAGCCTGACAATCCGATTATTTTTTTTGGATTATTAGTCATAAGTTTGACTTTTCTTAATCCAAGAAAATAAAGTATCTGAGCACCTATGCCGTAATCCCTTAAATCTTCTTCAAATCCCAATGCCAAGTTTGCTTCAACAGTATCCATTCCTTGATCCTGTAAAGCATATGCCTTAATTTTATTAATGAGGCCTATTCCTCTTCCTTCTTGTCTCATGTACAAGAAAACGCCTCTTCCTTCTTCTTCAATACGTCTTAAAGCTTCCTGCATTTGATCTCCGCAGTCGCATCTTAAGGAACCAAAAGCATCTCCGGTTAAGCATTCAGAATGTACCCTCACTAAAACAGGTTCATCAGTACGAACTTCACCTTTTACTAATGCCACATGATGTTCGCCATTTATTTTATTGATGAATCCAATCATTTGAAAATCGCCATATTTTGTAGGCAATTTGGCTTCAGCAACTTTTTCAACAAGAACTTCTTTTTTATGTCTGTATTCAACCAGATCCTTGATAGTTATAAGCTTTAAATCAAATTTTTCAGCATATTCAATTAAATCAGGAACTCTTGCCATTGTACCGTCTTCATTCATTATTTCGCAAATTACACCCGCAGGATAAAATCCGGCCAGCCTTGCAAGATCAACAGATGCTTCTGTATGCCCTGTTCTCACCAATACTCCGCCGTCTTT
Organism: Sedimentibacter sp.; assembly: GCA_049656425.1. GTDB lineage: Bacteria > Bacillota > Clostridia > Tissierellales > Sedimentibacteraceae > Sedimentibacter. The sequence continues at coordinate 4,973 of JBASLQ010000511.1, read as the reverse complement.
TGCCACAAGGGGAAATATGTGACCAGGTCTGCTAAGGTCATTTGGCTTTGCATCTTTTTCCAACAAATGCTGAATTGTTTGTGCTCTTTCATGAGCTGATATGCCGGTTGTTGATCTTACAGAGTCAACAGATACAGTAAATGCTGTTTCTTTAGGATCTGTGTTGTTCGCTACCATGCTTTTAATATTTAACTCATCTAATCTTTCTTTAAGCATAGGAACGCATATAAGTCCTCTTCCATACTTTGCCATAAAGTTAATGTGTTCAGGCTTTACCATTTCTGCAGCCATGAGCAAATCACCTTCATTTTCCCTGTCTTCATCATCAACAACAATTACCATATTTCCTTTTTTTAATTCTTCAATTGCTTCCTCAATTGTATTAAACATTTAAGCCTCCTATAAGAATCCATTTTCTGATAAAAATTTCATATCTATTTTGTTTGTTTCTTTTTTATCTTCTTTAAAATTTAAAAACCTTTCAATATATTTACCAACAATATCACATTCCAAGTTAACTTCATCTCCAACTTTTTTCTTAAGCAAAATTGTTTCTTCTTTAGTAATTGGTATTAATGATACTCGAAATGAATTATCAGTTGTATCCACTACTGTAAGACTTGTTCCATCAATAGCAATAGATCCTTTGGGTATAATATATTTTATAATTTCTGCCTTAGTTTCAACAGTTACCCAGGTAGCGTTGTCTTCATCCTTGTACTCTTTAATAATTCCGGTTCCGTCTATGTGCCCGGATACAATGTGTCCTCCCAGCCTGTCACTTACTTTCAATGCCCTTTCAAGATTAACTTTATTTCCTTTTTTTAATTTTCCAAGATTTGTTTTTCTCATTGTTTCAGGCATAACATCCACGGTGAATGTTGAGCCTGTAAAGCTTGCAACAGTAAGACATACGCCGTTGGTGCTTATGCTGTCGCCAATATTAATATTTTCGAGAACTTTCCTTGCATGCAGTGTCAGCTTCATGGATTTTTCACCGCTTACTGCTCCTTCCATTGTTCCAATTTCTTCAATCAATCCTGTAAACATATTCTATCCTTTCTCACATAAGCTTCAATCATTATATCTTCATCAAATGTGCTGATTGCTATATCCTTTAATAAGACAGCATCTTGAAGTTTTTCAAAACCATCCCCACCCACAGGAGTTTTAGATTCAATACCGCCCAAAATTTTTGGAGAAATAAAAGTAATAACTTTATCTGCAAGATTATTCCTAAGAATTGAAAAATTCAAAGTCGAACCGCCTTCAACCAAGATGCTGTCTATACCTTCACTTCCCAGCCAATCAAATAAAAAATTTAAATCAACCATTGAATCCTTCATTGGAGCTATGAGAACTTGAACATTTTCAATGCTTTTTAACTTCTCCAGTTTTTCTTTATAAGCTTTTCCCGTTGTTGCTATAATAGTTTTTTTAGGAGAGTCTACTTTTAAAACTTGAGCATTTAAAGGGATTCTCAAAGATGAATCCACAATAATTCTTACAGCATCAGTTCCTCCATTTTCAAGTCTCGTAGTCAATGATGGATTATCTGAAATAATTGTATTGACTCCCACCATTATTCCCGAAACTTTATTTCTTAATTCATGCACAAAATATCTGGATTTTTCATTAGTTATCCACTGGGATTCCCCAGTCTTGGTTGCAATTTTTCCATCCATTGTCATAGCTGTTTTAAGTATGCAAAATGGTTTTTTTTCCTGAATGTATTTTAAAAATATTTCATTTGTTTTTTCAGCTTCTTCCTTAAGTATTCCTATTATGACTTCAATTCCGTTTTGCCTTAGAATTTCAACGCCTCTTCCTGCAACTTTCGGATTTGGATCTATCATGGAAATTACAACCTTGGATAATTTCATTTTCACAATAAGCTCAGCACAAGGAGGTGTTTTTCCATAATGGGAGCATGGTTCCAAAGTGACATAAATTGTTGCTCCTTTAACATCCTCTGTTGCATTATTTATTGCGTTGACTTCTGCATGAGGACCTCCGAAATATTCATGATATCCTTCTCCGATAATTTTTCCATTTTTAACAATAACAGCTCCAACTAAAGGGTTAGGACTTGTTTTGCCAATACCGTTTAAAGATAATTCTAAAGCTCTTTTCATATACAGTTCATCCATATATACCTCCAAAATTTTAATTTTTAGTTAGGGCATATCTCAGATTTGGGCATAATAAAGGTTCTGAAGAAAACTTCAGAACCTTATGTTCAAAACCACGAATATAAAAAAATATTCGTTTTTCTTCTCCCATCCAGACTTTACTGTCGGTCTTGGAATTGCACCAAGTCAACCTTTCGGTTTGCGGACTTTACCGCCGGTCGGGAATTTCACCCCGCCCTGAAGATTTATTCAATTTAACGAAATTATAATACTAAATCAAGACAAAGTCAAATTTTTTTATCTGCACTTCATACTGTAAAAATCTTGTTTAGTTAAGTCATCATTTGACGTTTTTCAAAACATGTTCTATTCTATAACCATGCTCAATTAATTGTTTTTCTATTTCATCAGTATTAACGGCATTCGTTCGTATTATGTCATAACCCTTTTCACCATTTCTGTAAGCAACAATATGAGTAATGTTTGAATTAAATGCTTTAAATATACTTGCTATTTCTGCCAGAGCTCCAGGAACATCCTTAGTCTCAATGGTAATTCGACTTCCTTCAGCTTTAAATCCTAAAATATCAATAAATGCATCTAATATATCACTTTCCGTTATTATCCCAACAATATTGCTATCTTCAACAACTGGTAAAGTACCTATTTTTTTATCCCTCATAATTACAGCTGCTTCATCTAATAGTGAATCTGGCGATATTGTAATTATTTCTTTGGTCATAGCATCATTTACAGTTGTTTTAGATAATAAATAATTAATTTCAAAAATACTTAATGAAGTAGCTTTTGTAGGAGATACTTTTTGAAGATCATTCTTTGTAAGTATACCAACTACCTTTCCGGCTTTAACTACAGGAAGCCTTCTAAGTCCTTTTTCTTTCATTAACTCTACTGCATCAGTAATTGATGCATCCGGCGATATAGTGTATGGATTTGCAGTCATCTTATTTTTTACATACATATTATTCCCCTCCTAAGTATGCTTTTTTAATTGCTTCACTGTTCGCTAATTCTGTACCACTTCCGCTCATTACTATTGAACCCGTCTCAATAACATATGCTCTATTTGCAATTGATAATGCCATTTTAGCATTTTGCTCAACAAGCAATATTGTTGTACCGGTACTGTTAATATCCTTTATAATATTAAATATTTCTCGAACTAACAATGGCGCAAGACCCATTGAAGGCTCATCTAATAAAAGAATTTTAGGTCTTGACATCAGTGCACGTGCCATAGCAAGCATCTGTTGCTCTCCCCCGGACAATGTTCCCGCTGTTTGTTTTTTTCTGTCTTTTAATATAGGAAAAAGTCCATATACATTCTCCATATCTTTTTTTATTCCAGCCCTATCTTTTCTCAAATAAGCTCCAAGCTCTAAATTTTCAAATACTGACATAGCAGGAAAAATTCTTCTTCCCTCAGGAACTTGAGAAATATTCATAGCAACTCTCTGAGGTGCAGGCATATTGGTAATATTATTGCCTTCTAACAAAATTTCTCCGCTTGTAGCTTTATTGAGACCTGAGATTGTACGCAATGTTGTAGTTTTCCCTGCACCATTTGCCCCAATCAATGTAACAATTTCACCCTTATTTACAATTAATGATGCATCCTTCAGGGCGTGAATAACTCCATAATGAACATTAAGATTTTTTATCTCAAGCATTTTATACATCCTCCCCTAGGTAAGCTTCAATAACACTCTTATTTGATTTTATTTCAGCTGGATTTCCAGATGCAATGAGCATTCCATAATCCAGAACATAAATACGCTCACAGATTTTCATGACTAATGACATATCATGTTCTATTAAAAGAACTGTAAGATTAAAATCTTTTCTAATCTTAGCTATAGTAGCTGTCAAATTTGTAGTTTCATTGGGATTCATACCCGCTGCAGGCTCGTCTAACAGAAGTAAAACGGGTTTTGTAGCCATAGCTCTTACAATTTCAAGATGCCTTTGCTCTCCATATGGGAGATTTTTAGCTAATTCATATTTTTTATGGCTTAACTTGAAAATATCCATCAATTCTTCTGCCTCGTTTAATAATCTTTCTTCCTCTGCAAAAAATTTATTAGAATGAAAAAATGATGAAGGCAATCCATAATTTACATTTTGATGCATAGCTATGCGAATATTATCTAATACTGTCAAATCTTTAAAAAGCCTTATATTTTGAAATGTACGAGCAAGACCAGACTTAGTAACATTATATGGTTTTAGTCCTCCAAGTTCCTTGACTCTTCCATCTGTTTCTAACTTTATGGTGCCTGATGTTGGTGCATAAACTCCCGTAAGAAGATTGAACAGTGTGGTTTTGCCTGCGCCATTTGGGCCTATAAGTCCAACCAGCTCTCCTTTTTCAATATGCATACTTACGTTAGAAACTGCAGTAAGCCCACCAAAGGACTTAGTTAATTTATCAACTTCAAGTAATGACATTGTGGCCCCTCCTTTAATCAAATTTGTCGACTTTTTTCTTAAACTTAAATAAATCAGTAATTTCCTTTGTTCCCATAAGGCCTTTAGGTCTGAACAACATAATGCCAATCAACATAAGTGAATATATAATCATCCTAATTTGTGCATATTGCTGCAAATAAGTATTTAAAAGACCTAGTATTATTGCAGCAAACACCGAACCGGATATACTTCCCATTCCGCCCAAAACAACTATAACAAGAATATCTGTGGATTTCACAAAAGAAAATAAGTTAGGTTTTATAACATAAAAATATGATGAATATAAAGCTCCTGCTATTCCTGCAAAAAAGGCTCCAATTGCAAATGCGGTAACCTTGTACTTGGTAATGT
>JBASLQ010000510.1:0-3325 GCA_049656425.1 Sedimentibacter sp. | reverse complement strand
CTCTAAAACTTTTAAACGGTAGTATAGATCTTCACGAAAAGTACCCGCTTTGATCATTTCTTCAAGATCTCTATTGGTTGCTGCAATGATTCTAACATCTAGTTCAACAAAAGTATTACTCCCAACCCTTTCAATTCTACGATCCTGTATGGCTTGAAGCATTTTGGCTTGCATATAAAGGGACATATCCCCAATTTCATCTAAGAAAAGAGTGCCGCCATTTGCCACTTTTATTGGCACCTGTAAAAGCACCCGGATCATATCCAAAGAGCTCTGATTCCAAAAGATTTTCAGGAATTGCAGCACAATTGACTTTAACAAAAGGCGCATCACTTCTTGAGGAGCGATTGTGAATAGCTTCCACCACCATCGTTTTACCAGTGCCACTTTCTCCTGTGACCAATAAGTTTGAAATCGAACGAGATGCTTTTCTAGCCATTTTCTTTACAAGTAACATGGGCTCAGTCTCACCTATGATATCCATGCAAGTATGAAGTTTACTCGCTACTCGGTAAGATTTCCTCGGAAGTATACGCTCTGCAAATTGCTTTGCCATTTCCACATTAGGAAAAACGGTTTTCAGAATAGAACCCATCCATTTTCCCTCGACATAAAAAGGCATTTTATGAACGATAATCTGGAAGTTCCCTATAGTTAAAGTTTTTCCCAACTGTGCTTTGGAATGCATTAGAAGCAATTCTAAAGGACTGTTGGGAATAAGCAATTCTATGAGGTGCCCCTCTATTTCAGAAATAGGCTTTTCTAAAATGCTTGCAAAATAGGCATTACAAAAGAGCACATTTCCTTCTATATTTAAAACCATGATCCCTTCTTGATTGCCTTCAATCATATTTGAAATCAGGTTTTGTTTTATATTTTCTCTATTTAATGCATACATCCGCTCACTCCAAGTCTATAGATTTCATCCACTAAAACTTTGTGGCTACTTCTAATTTACTGCTTTTAGAATAATCTGTAAAGGCACGATTTTTTTAAAACATGAGATATCTCATATTATTATTGATTCCATTACGCTATAATTAAATCATCATAAGCGTTAAGGTATCATAATCTAATACACTTTGTCAATACATTTGTATTAGGAATTATTTGCGTATTTATTGAACCGTAAAATGTCTGCATATCCTCAAAATACGGATTTTTTACAGTTTCATATATTTTTTCTCATCCTAAGGCTGTTAAAAAACAGTCTACACTTCCTGTTAACATTCAATAATATTTGAAGATAAATAATAACACAACACTATTGTTTAATGATATAAAAATGGATTGATTTCAACAATATATAACACTTAACAGTTTAAGATAACACTATATAAAACAAAAAAAAGGTGGAACTGACTACTCGTAATGCGTAGGTAGCCAGTTTTATTCGGGTTTCGTGAGTTTTGAATGGAAAATTACTTTTGAAAAGCATCAAGGGGCTGAAAAAATTATATTAGGATAATAAGTTGTCAAATCTACACCAGTGCCAAACAGCAAAAACCAGATAATGTTTTAATTATTTGGTTTTTTTGTATATATCATAATCCATTACTAATCCTGCCATAATAATATTCTCGTAATTTGGCAAGTCTAAATCTTAATATGCTTCCTGTAAAAGTGTAGGCTGAGTTTTTTCTGATAATTTGAACTTGCTTATTTCATTCATAAGTATTGAAGCTTGTGAAGATAATTCTTCCGCTGATGCCGAACTTTCTTCCGCTGATGCCGCATTGCCCTGAACCACAGATGAAATTTGTTCTATACTGAACGTTATTTGTTCTATTGCTGTCTTCTGCTCGTATGACACTTTTTCAATTTTTGCCATGATTTCATCAACTACAGATACTCTGATAGAAACATCATGCAAAACATCTGCTGTATCTGAAGCTATTTGTGTTCCTTCTTCAACTGCAAGTACAGTATTCTCTATCAATTTTGAGGTCTCTCTTGCTGCCTCACTGGATTTGGAAGCCAGATTTCGAACTTCATCTGCAACTACGGCAAAGCCTTTGCCGACATCTCCAGCACGTGCGGCTTCTATCGCTGCATTGAGGGCAAGTATGTTAGTTTGGAAAGCAATGTCTTCTATCAATTTCGTTATACCAGAAATTAATTGAGAAAAACCTCCAATTTTTTGCATTGAACCCAGCATATTTCTCATATACTCGTTGCTTTTTTGTACACCTGAGTCTGCATCTTTAAATGATTTTGATGCTTCCTTAACATATGCTGAATTTTCATTTGCTTCTTCCAAAATTTTTGTGATGGACTCTGTCAATTCTTGAATGGATGCTGCTTGTTCCGTTGCACCCGAAGCGATGTTTTGGGTAGCGTTCGCCACTTCGAATACCCCCAAATTTACCTGTTCAGCTGAATCATTAAAGTTTCCGAGCAGAATATTCAAATTATCCAAGGTTTTGTTAAGTGATAATGCCATCGTATCATTTTCGGAGCGGGGAATACTTTTTACAGTCAAGTCACCTGTCTCTATGGCCTCGACAACCTTAACTTGTTCACGGATACCGTCTATCATAATGTTAAAGTCCTTCGCTAATTGTCCTATTTCATCCATACTGTCAATATTAACATAGACATCAACATTTCCATTAGCAATTTCATTTGTTGCGCTAACAACCTTCTCAATTTGCCCTGCAATCATTTTATCTAAATTTTTAATCAAATAAAAAACCCAAAATACTGCAAAAAGTATAAATACAGCTCCTGCTAGGTATGCATAAAATTCAGATCGTTTTGAATCCTCCATTGCCTTTTGTGCATATCCTTGATTTAAATTTTCTATTTGATCAAGATAATTACTCATATCTTCATTAAGTTGAGAATCTGAAAGCAATTGCTCAAGTGCTGCTTGTGAATCTTTTGCAAGCGAAAGTTCCTTAAGCCTATCCTTGAAATCTGCATAATCGCCTAAATATAATGACTTTATTTTTTCAAAAATATCACTGTTCTCTTGATTTTTAATTGTAGATTCATATGTATCAAAATTTTCTAGCATTTCATTGTCAAATTCATTCAGTTCATTCACATAATTCATAGTAGCACTGCTGACTGTATCCATAATAACCACATCTCTTGATAAAGCACGTTCGTGCTGATATATTTCACGCATTCTGCCTACTGCATTGGATGCTGTGAGATTATCATTATACAGTAATTCTATTCTCAAATTTGCTGTTACAATACAATAAAATGATACTAAACACATCACTGCAATCAATATGCCGATGGAGCCGAAGCTCACCCATAATTTTTTTCGGATTTTGTAATCCTTCATAATAAAAAATTCTCCTTATTTGTTAAA